>CAMBYS010000114.1 GCA_945872165.1 uncultured Clostridia bacterium
AATCGCCCTCGCCTTTGGGAAATATTCGTCATTTTCTTTGTTTTCAGATAGCGCCCAGGCAATGAATCAGGTGATACCATTGCAGTGTACTGATTTAATCCGTAAAAAAAGTACATCTGATTGAATCAGAAAGAGGTGTAATTTTACAGGCTTATGACCCAGGTATTATTTGGCCCTGCAGGCAATTCCGATGCTTTTACCCAGGCAGGCTTCCGTGCCACAGCGGATGCTCCCGCATGGATTGCCCGGATGGGACTGACAGCTTATGAATATCAATGCGGCAGAGGTGTGCGTGTGGGTACGGAAACCGCTCAGCGCATTGGACAGGCAGCACGGGAGCATGGCATTGCCCTTTCCCTGCATGCACCATATTTTATCAATTTGTCCACCGATGAGGCGGAACAGCAGGAGAAGAATCTTCGGTATCTGTTGGACAGCTGCCGTGCCGCAAAGGATATGGGAGCAGATCGGGTTGTGGTGCATACCGGCGGTGTGGGCAAAAAACGCACACGGGAGCAGGCCATGGAAAACAGCCGGGCCAATGTTCGGCTTCTGCTGGATGCAAAGGATGCAGCAGGCTATGATGCCATTACCATTTGTCTGGAAACCATGGGCAAAATCAATGTCATTGGGACAGCAGAGGAAATTATGGAGCTGGTTGCCCTGGATGCCCGGCTGCTGCCCTGTATTGATTTCGGACATTTGAATGCCAGAACCCATGGCGGGATGTGTACCCGGGAAGCGGTAGCGGCATTGTTTGACCTGATGGAACATACCATTGGCATACAGCGTGCCCGGCAGTTCCACAGCCATTTTTCTAAAATTGAATATGGAAAGGGCGGCGAAGTACGCCATCTGACCTTTGCGGATACCATGTATGGCCCGGATTTTGAGCCGGTTGCCATGGAAACTGCTGCACGGGGGTATACTCCGCGGTTTATCTGTGAATCTGCCGGTACACAGGCAGAGGATGCGGCAGCGATGATGTCCATCTATCACAAGTATATGAAGCAGACTGTTTAAATCAGAATCAGGATCGAGGGATTTATTATGCTGAAACAAATTCAGGACGCACTGCGTCAGGTAGATTTTGACGCAGTATTAATTACCAGCCCGCAGAACCGCCGGTATGCAACCGGATTTCCGTCCTCCGCAGGCGTATGTATGATTGATGCCAAAGGCGGTTATCTGTTTACCGATTTCCGTTATATTGAAGCGGCTAAAAAACGTATCGGAAAAGGATTTTTTGTGGATATGGTACGCCGGTCCTATGCGGATATGGTCAATGCAGCCTGCCGGCAGGATGGGGTCAAAACCATTGCCTATGAGGAAGGATTTATGACCTGTGCGGATTACACCCAGTGGGAACAGGCCCTGGAGGCAAAGATGGTGCCCATGGGCTCACTGCTGGGTGATTTGCGTGAGGTGAAACGGCAGGAGGAAATTGACTGCTGTATTGCAGCCCAGCGCATTGCAGAACGGGCACTGGCAGAAACTCTGCCGGATATCCGGGCAGGCGTGACCGAAAAGCATATTGCGGCTCTGCTGGAATTCCGCATGCTGGATTACGGCGGAGAGAAAATGTCCTTTGAGCCGATTGTGGTTTCCGGCAAAAAATCCTCCATGCCCCATGGCGTGCCGTCGGAAAAAGTGCTGGAGCCGGGAGATTTTGTGACCATGGATTTTGGCTGTACGGTAGAAGGCTATTGTTCGGATATGACCCGTACCGTGGCAGTGGAATATGCCACGGAGGAAATGGAAAAGGTATATCAGATTGTCCTGCGTGCCCAGGAAGCCGGCATTGCCGCCGCAAAGCCGGGAGTTACCGGCGCCATGGTGGATAAGGCGGCAAGAGATATCATTGCGGCAGAGGGCTATGGTGCCTGCTTCGGACACAGCTTCGGTCATGGCATTGGCATTGATATTCATGAACAGCCGGTAGCTGCGCCGCGCATCCGGAAAAAACTGGAAGCCGGAAATATTATTTCTGCGGAACCGGGCATTTATATCCCCGGCAGGTTTGGCGTTCGTATTGAAGATATGCTGTGTATTACGCCGGATGGCTGCCTGGATTTGACAAATGCGCCGAAACAGCTGACAATTTGCAAGTAAGGCTTGCAAAAAGCGGTGTGATAGGGTAGAATAATAAAAGATTATATGAAATTTACATTTAATGTTAATATGGAGGAGTTAATTTATGACCGCAGGCGAATTCCGTAATGGTGTAACCTTTGAAATGGATGGACAGGTTTATCAGGTAGTTAGTTTCCAGCATGTAAAGCCGGGCAAGGGCGCAGCTTTTGTTCGTACCAAGATGAAGAACGTTATGACCGGCGCTGTAACCGAGCGTTCCTTCAACCCGAATGATAAGTACGATGAAGCTTTCGTTGAGCGCAAGGACATGCAGTATCTGTATAATGACGGCGATCTGTACTACTTTATGGATACCGAGACTTATGAGCAGGAGCCGGTAAGTGCTGACAAGCTGCCGGATGGCTTTAAGTTCGTAAAAGAAAATGATGTCTGCAAGATCCTGTCCTATAAGGGCAATGTATTTGCTGTAGAACCGCCGATGTTTGTTGTTCTGGAAATCACGGAGACCGATCCGGGCTTCAAGGGCAACACTGCTACCAATACCCTGAAGCCGGCTACGCTTGAGACCGGTGCTGAGGTGAAAGTACCGCTGTTCATTGAGCCGGGTGAGAAGATCAAGATCGACACCCGCACCGGTGAATATCTGGAGCGCGCAAAGGAGTAATTTGCCCCCATTACCAGAATCCAAAAAGGAGGAATGGAACCATGACTGTAACCGAACGTGTCGCTTATGTACGCGGCTTATTTGAAGGTTTGGAAATCAACGTGGATAAAAAAGAAGGCCGTCTTTTCAAGGAGATCATTGCACTGCTGGAAGATATGGCGCTGTCCATCACCGACCTGGAGGAGGAAAACGAGGCACTGCAGGGCGTTCTGGATGCCATGATTGAAGATCTGTACGATGATGATGACTCCTATGATGAGGAGGAAATCACAGCAGACGGCATGGGCTATGACCCGGATAATGAGCTGTTCGAGGTGGTATGTCCCAGCTGCGGTGAGGAGATCTTCATTGATGAGGCAACACTGGAACAGGGCAATATTTCCTGTCCGGCATGCGGCGAAGAGCTTGAGTTCGATATGTCGTCGCTGGAAGAGGATGAGCCTGCATTTTCTGACATCCCCGATGACGAGGAGGATCTGGAAGAGGATCTGCCGGATGACTTCCCCGAGGTTGAATTCGATGCAGTCGATGAACCGGTTGAGGAGGATGAAGACGAAGAGGACGAGGATAACGACGACGATTGACGTTTCAGGAGTCTGTACGAATCGCATGGCTGCCGTTGTGGCCATGCGATTTTTTACCCTTTGTTTTGCCTGTACCGGGCGGGACAGATTTGGCAGAATATTGCAGAAAAATGCGGTATTGTGCCGGAAAAAACAGTATGATTCTTGATGGAAAGGAGGGAAGATTCATGACACTTGCTGACGCGATTACCTGTGCGCGTGCCGGGGAAAGTGATGGCTTTGCCTGCCTGTTTGAGGCGACCATTCCAAATGTGTGGCTGGCAGCGGCAATGCTGGGCTGTCCGCAGTGCGGAAGCATTGTCACACAGATTTATCGGAAGGCACAGCAGTCGATATCTTCCCTGCGTTCTCCCAGTGACCTGCGGGTATGGATGGGCCGTATCTGCTATGAAATTCTGCTCAGACAGCCGGAGCATACCGGCCGGATGCTTCCGGTGCTGACCGGCGTGCTGCGTGAAGCCTATGCCGTCATGGCAGAGCTGCCAAGACAGGAACGGCTTGCCCTGCTGCTGATGTGCGGCGAGGGCTGTTCTGCCCCTCAGGCGGCAGAAATCCTGGCTGTCCCGGATATTGAAATCAAACGGGCCATGCGCCGGGCACGGCAGACCATTGCGGCAGCCATGAAGCAGAAGGATCAGAACTGCAATACCTCCTGGCTGATTGCCCAGCTGGCTGCTTTGCGTGAGGCACAATCGTCGGCGGATGCAGCGGTGCAGCAGCAAATTCTGCACTGTGTCCTGACGGATGAGGCGTATGTGGAGCAGGCACAGCCGGTACAGGATACCCAGGAGGCCCTACCCGAGACACCAGAAGAACAACCAAAACCGGAGGAGAAAAACGGATTTTTTCAAAAATTATTCCGTTCGCGCCGGTTTGGATAAATGGCACAGACAGCGGCGGAACGGGACATAACAGGTCTTCGTTCCGTTGCTTTTATCATGGAAATAAGGAGGAAACCAATCATGTCAAAGACAAAGGAAGTACAGCAGCAGATGATGGCTGCCATGAAGGCAAAGGATACCGAACGGAAAAATGCCCTGTCCCTGCTGCTGGCAGCCCTCAAGGCAAAGGCAAAGGACAAGCGGGAGGATCTGACGGAAGAAGAGGAAAATGCCATCATCCAGAAGGAGATCAAGCAGACCCGTGAGACCATGGATGCCGCTCCGGCAGACCGGGATGATATCCGTCAGGAATGCCAGCTCAAGCTGGACATCTATCAGGCATTTGCACCGAAGGAAATGAGTGAAGAGGAAATCCGTGCACTGGTACAGTCGGTGCTGGATCAGCTACAGATCACCGCGCCTACCATGCGGGACAAGGGCCCGGTTATGAAGCATCTGATGCCTCAGGTCAAGGGCAAGGCAGACGGCAAGCTGGTCAACAAGATTGTCGGGGAGATGCTGGCATGAAACGCCTGATTATCATGGGGGCACATATTATGCCGGCAGCACAGCTTCTGTTCGCCGGCAGTGACCGGTATACCCCTCAGCAGTTTGCCCGCTGGCCTGAGCTGGAGGTTACGGTACAGGATGACGGGCGGTATGCCGTATGGGTCAATCTGCTGGATGACGCAGAGCTGCTGCAGGATACCAAAAAGGATACCGGGCATATCGTGGAAAAACTGGCACCCTATGTCGATGAAATCATAGAGGACTGATTTATTCCCTTCGACCGGTTTTTTACCCCAAACATGATAAACTGAAGCATCATCAAAAATCCGAAAGGAAGGACAATATGCTTCAGTACATACGGACAGAACAGAAGGATGACCGGCAGCGCACCTGGTATGGCGTGCTGGCGCTGGAGGATGGAAAACCGGCAGCCCATGCAGACCAGCTGTCCACCAATGGATGGTCAGCTCAGGCCCTTGTGGCGCGCATGAATGAATACGGCGCATCCCTGGTCCATTTTTCCGAGCTGATTGAGGATTACCTCTCGTTTGGAATCTGACAACAAAAAAAGAAATGCATCAATCCAGGCGTAACACCGGATTGGTGCATTTTTTCTGTGCGCAATATGGATAAAAAAGCCGCAGAGCTGGGGGGCTCTGCGGCTTGACTGATTGCTCAGTCGGGTAAGGTCTTTTGACCGGATGAATTTACTTGCAGTATCTCTGGATATGCTTTGCAGTCTCTTCAGCAGCAATTCTGATGCACTCGTCGGTGCTCAGTTCGTAGTAATCCGGACGGAATACTTCCATGGTGATGAAGCCGTTCTCAAAGTCATAGCCGATAGCCTTCAGGGTATCAGCGAAACGCTTGTGATCCAAGCAGCCGCGCGGGTCAGACGGCCACAGACGCTTTGCATCGGTGTTGTAAGCAGCACCAGCCGGAACGTCCTCGGTGTCATTCAGATGCCATACGAAGATCTTCTTGCCGTCAGCCTTCTCCAGCTTGGACCAGTCAGAACGCATGCCATTGAAGTGATACTGGTCGAGGGTAACACCCATCAGCGGGGAATCAACCAGCTTTACGATTTCGTAAGCGTCATCGAAGGTGTTGATGGACATGGACGGAGCGCCGCAGAATTCCAAGGACAGCTTCAGACCAGTCGGCTCACACTTCTTAACCATTTCCTTCAGGACAGCAACAGCCTCGTCGCGGATTTCCTGACGGGTAGCTTCGATGCCTCTCTCTGCCAGGTCGAAGGACGGAACAACAACTACCATGTGGCAGTCGATAGCTGCACACTTAGCAATGATGTCATCCAGCTCAGCCATAACAGCGTCCTTCTCTTCCTGAGTGGACTTCATGTTGAAGAAGCACAGAGCGTTGTAGGACAGCGGAACAATGTCATTTTCCTTCATGAAAGCGTTCAGCTCTTCCAGTGTGCCGCCTTCTTCCAGGTACTTGTTCAGGCAGTCAAAACGGATATCAATACCCTTGATGCCGTACTTAGCGCAAGCCTTCAGGTCAGCCATCAGGGACTGGTCAGCACAACCGCGGTTGCCATCCCAAGTGCAACCCTCGTTAAAACCCATCTTAAGCATGATGTGTAATCTCCTTTGTCGTTGTAGACGGTCGGATAGGGAAGACCCCTATCCGACTCTGTTGTGTTATCTGATGTTGTGTAAGTAAAATGCTGTTGTCAATTACTTCTTGTAGAAGTCCGGAGTGCCGCCGGTAACAACCTTCTCAGCAACGCCGGTGGTCTGAGACTTAACCAGAGCGTCAGCAGTGATGGAAGCTACATAGCCGTCCCAAGCAGAAGAACCGCCGGTCTCACCCTTCAGCGCATGGTCAACCCAGTCCTGAATCTCTACATCGTAGGAATCCATGAAGCGCAGGATCCAGTTGTCCTCGATCTTCGTGGATACGTTGTTAGCAAAACGTACGGTCGGGAAGGACGGGCACGGCAGGTTGATAACGCCGTTCTCGCAAACAACTTCGCAGTTGATGTCGTAGCCGAAGCCGCAGTTTACGTTTACTTCCAGCATGGTCACGAT
>CAMBYS010000115.1 GCA_945872165.1 uncultured Clostridia bacterium
CGCGTGCCTCTGCCCTGTTTGCCAACAAAGCGGAATCCATGGTGCTCAACCGTGTGACCGGTGTGGTACTGGCTGTTCTGGGCGCTGCAATGATTGTGATAAAATTTCTGGTATAATACACAAAATCAGCCGGTACGGGCAAGCTGCCTGTACCGGCCTTTTTGGTTTATTTTACGTCAGCTGTGGTGCCGGCTTACTTGATGCTGTTCTCGTAAGCCTCCACCATCTTCTTTACCATCTGTCCGCCGATCGAACCGGCCTGGCGGGAGGTCAGGTCACCGTTGTAACCATCCTTCAGGTTTACACCTACCTCGCTTGCTGCTTCCATCTTAAAGCGTTCCATTGCTGCCTTTGCTTCCGGTACATTCAACTTGTTAGAATTATTGGTGCTCATAGTCATAATCTCCTTTTTTCCCGTCCGATCTCTGTGAGAATAGTGTATGGAGATTTGATTTTCCTATGCAAAAAGTCTGTCGAATCCGCCAGACAGTTTCTGGTTATCCGGTAAAAATTATACCCCGCATCCAGTTTTCCATTTCCGTTGTCTTTCGTTGTCGAATCCTTTCAAATCCCTGTGGTTTTATGCAGAAGTTTTAGATACATTGCCGGTATTTTGTAAATACAGTGAATTTGTTTTGAATCAGGGCTGGTTGTCCGCTATAATAAACAGGAAAACATTTTTATGGAGGCAATATCATGTCCTGTGTAGCTGTACCCAAAATCCTGATGCCAAAAAAAGGCACGGATTTACATAAGTGGGCTGTTGTAGCCTGTGATCAGTATACCTCTCAGCCGGAATACTGGGAAGAAACTGATGCCATTGTAGGAGATGCTCCTTCCACGCTTCGCCTGACTCTGCCGGAGGTTTATCTGGAAGAGGATGACGTAGCGCAGCGCACCAATACCATCAATGAAACCATGAAGCAGTATCTGTCTGATGGCACCCTGACGGAGCTGCCGGCAGGCTTTATCCTGACAGAGCGTTATTCCGGCGGTACAACCCCCCGCCGCGGCCTGGTTGCTGCCATTGATCTGGAATGCTATGAATATGCTGCCGGTTCCCGTTCCCTTGTCCGTCCGACGGAAAAAACCGTTGTGGAACGTATCCCGCCCCGCCTTGCTGTCCGCAAGCATGCATCCATTGAAATTCCCCACATCATGCTGCTGATTGATGATCCGGACCGCACAGTCATTGAACCTATGTTTGCACATACAGCAGATTTGGAACAGGTATATGATACCGATCTGATGCAGAATGGCGGTCACATCAACGGCTGGTTTATTCCGGAAGGCGACATGACCGACAGTCTGATCGCCGCAATGGAACAGCTGAATGACCGGGAACAGTTCAATAAAAAATACCGTCTGACCGAGGACCTGCCGCTGCTGCCCTTTGCTGTGGGTGACGGCAACCATTCCATGGCAACTGCCAAGGCTTACTGGGAAGAGGTCAAGAAGGATCTGACCCCGGAGGAACAGGAAACCCATCCGGCACGATATGCACTGTGTGAAATTGTCAACATTCATGATGAAAGCCTGATTATTGAGCCGATCCACCGCATTATGTTCCATGTGGACGCAGATGACCTGCTGGCTTCTGCAAAGGCATTCTATGCGGCAAACGGCTGCACCTGTGTGATTTCCGATCCGGCTGCAGCAGAGAATCCGGATAACCATACCGTCAAGTTCTGTTATGGTGACCAGACCGGTTCTCTCACCATAGTAAACCCGAAGTGGGGTATTCCGCTGGGTACCCTGCAGGCATTCCTGGACGCATATCTGGAGCAGCATGCAGAAGCTAAGATTGATTACATCCATGGTGAGGATGTTGTCAGCTCTCTGGGTACTGCAGAGGGCAACATGGGCTTCTTCCTGCCGGAGATTGAAAAGAATGATCTGTTCCGCGGTGTCATCATTGACGGTGTTCTCCCCCGCAAGACCTTCTCTATGGGCGAAGCACATGAAAAGCGGTATTATATGGAATCCAAAATGATTGTCAGATAAATACGGCATTATTCCGGGACTGTCCACACAGGGCAGTCCCTTTTTTCATCCCAGACCAGCTGTGCCCGGGCATCCTTTACCGTGCAGCAGGAAAAAGCAAAGGCAAAGGGAAACTCCTGATCCTTTGCAAACCGGCAGGTAAATACTGCCTTTTCCTCTGTCCGGCTGCAGGTAACCGCGGCATTCCGGCACAGGGCACGGATATATGGTTCATGAACCACCGGCTCCTCTGTGGGAGGCTGAATGCCGGCGGCATACCATTCCGGCAATTGGGGCCAGTAGCCCAGTGATTCCAGATATTGCTTTGACATCGTGCGTTCTACTTGCAGCATATCATCTGCGGGTTCAGCCACACCAATCAGCAATGGCTGGGCGCCTTTCCGCATGCCCCACACCCGCAAAATTTCCCCATATTGCGGCAGCATGCCGCTGGCATGGAACCGCACCTGTGTTTCCTCCTCACAAATCTGTATCTCACCCCAGTGCCTGCCATCCCGGCTGATTTCCATGCACATTCCCTCCTCCTAAATCCATAGAAATCCCCTGCACAGCTTATGCCATGCAGGGGAAAGATATACTTGTTTTTTTGGCCAATGTTGTATGTAGACATCGGCCCTTTTGTTTTAATCTCTGGCGGCCAGACCAAAGCTGACTGCCAATGCCCGGTCAACCTCATCCATATGCGATTCATCCAATGTTCCCATTTTCTCACGCAGCCGGCGTTTATCCAGGGTACGAATCTGTTCCGTGAGAATCACAGAATCCCGTGTCAGGCCAAAGCTTCGGGCACCAAGGGAAATATGTGTCGGCATTTTCGCTTTATTGACCTGCGATGTAATCGCGGCTGCAATCACAGTCGGACTGTACCGGTTTCCAATATTATTCTGCACAATGAGTACCGGGCGCATGCCGCCCTGCTCGCTGCCTACCACCGGAGACAGATCTGCATAATAGATATCTCCACGCTTGACATGATGCTCCAATGTAATCACACTCCGAAGGAAAGATATTTCAGGATGGAAGCTGATGTCCTCCTGATACTGTTACTTTCCCCAGCAATCCGTTGGTTTAGTCATGCATCGAATAAATATTTTTCTCTTTTCCTTATTCTATGCCGCAGCCCGGCAAGGATTGAATGAAATCCTCACGCCTCCACATACAGACGCGGGACACGCTTGCCCACATCGCACAGAATTTCATAGGAGATGGTGCCGGCAGCATCTGCCAGTGTATCTGCAGTCACCGGGCCATCACCAAATATAGTGACAATATCTCCCCGCTTGACATCCATGCCATCCACTGCTGCAAAGGACATATCCATGCAAATGCGTCCCACGGTGGGAACGACGGTATCCTGTACCATAACAGAAATATGATTGCTTGCAATACGCGGATAGCCGTCTGCATATCCGATGGTAAATACCGCAATGCGCATGGGTTTGTCCGCCACATAGGTTCTGCCATAACCAATGGAATCCCCTGCCGGGATATCCCGAACCTGTGCCACACGGGCTTTTACTGTCATTACCGGCTTTAATGGAATGGTTTTTTTGGTGCTGGCATCCGGATAATAGCCATACAGGATAATACCGGCACGCACCATATTAAACGCCTGCTCTCCGGACAGCTTTGAGGTAAAGGTCTTGGGATGCTGCAGAATTGCCGCACTGTTGGCACAATGCCGATAGGTCAGGCATACACCATTTTGTTCCAGCTCGTCGCACATGTCCGCAAAGCGCTGGTACTGCAAATCGGTAAAGGCTTCTCCGCCTTCCACATCTGCTACAGCAAAATGGGTAAACGCACCTTCTGCTTCAATGCCCGGCAGCTGCAATGCTGCCAGAATTTCCTTCACATCCTCTTTGGTATTGCGGGTTTCAAAGCCTACACGCGTCATACCGGTATTCAGTGCAATATGTACGCGCACAGGCTTTCCTTCTGCCTGTGCTGCCTGAGAAAAGGCCATTGCAGTTGCCCGGTCACACAGTGCGGCTGCAATGTCATATCGTGCCAGCAGTACAGCATCTGCATCGCCCACATAACCGAGTACCAGAATCGGCAGAGTAAATCCGCCCTCCCGCAGTTCCACGCCTTCCGACACGGTAGCCACTGCGAAATAATCCGCTCCTGCCTGCTGCAGTACCTTTGCTGCCTGTACTGCGCCATGTCCATAGGCATCTGCCTTGACAACCGCAAGTACCTTTGCTTCCGGCATCACAGCTTTTACATGCTGACGGATGTTGGTAAAATTATACTCCAGATGCTTCAGATTGATCTCTGCCCAGCATCTGCCGGTGATATTCTGTGTTTCCATTGACGTTTGATCTCACTTTCTATTTATGGCTGCAGCGTACAGGAAGAAACACTGCAGGATAAAATTTGTTCTCCGTTGTTATAAATATGTGCCGCCTTCAAGGCATAAGAATCCGGCTGTACATATACATCCCGGACAACGGTTCCGGCTTCTTCTTTGGTTTCATACCGCAGAGCCAGCAGATCTTCTTCCATCCATACCTGCTGCGGTGTCTGATGCATCAGAGCATACAGCAGATAGGTTGTCATATCCGCCGGAGTCAGTCCTTTGCGGTCCGGCATGGCAGTTTCCAGTTCTGTCCCTTCATAGGTGAACAGGAAATCCTCACCGGTAATCTCTGCCTGAATGCCTGCAATGGATTCCGGTGCAAGCACCGTCATCTGTGCTGTGGCATTGCCATTATCCTGTTTATGATAGGCATAGCCAATCCGATAGGACATGGTTTCTTCATCCAGATTGGAGGCAATATCCGTTACCAGTTCAATATTGGCAGCAGATTCATAGGCTGCTTTCACTGCTGCAGCTTTGTCCTCCGGATGGGATACAGCAGAGCATCCGCATAACAGCAGCAGAATCAGCAGCGCTGTACCCAATACGCGCCGAAACAAGCATTTACCACTCCCTGGAGTTCAGCGGTTTCAATACCCTTGGGATATAAGACAGCATATCCGTAGGTGTCATGCCAAATTCACCGATGGCATTGGCACACAGGTCACCGGCACGGCTGTGGATATAGGCACCGCAGGCTGCTGCTGCCAGCGGCTCCAGCTTCTGTCCCAGCAGAGACAAAATAATGCCGGACAGCACATCTCCGCTGCCGCCTTTTGCCATGCCCGGATTGCCGTGTACATTTTGCAGAACGGTTCCATCCGGTCCTGCAACCACAGTCCGATGTCCCTTGAGCAGCAAAACACAATGATGCTTTTGTGCAAAGGCAGCAGCATCCTGTGCTGCGTCACCGGTTCTTTCTATGTCACAAATCCGTGAAAATTCATGGATATGCGGTGTCAGAACCACCGGGTATACAGTTTCCTCCAGTACATTTATATGTCCGGCAAGGACATTTATGCCATCCGCATCCACAATAACCGGACATTCTGCCTCACGAATCATGGTTTGTACCGCCTGTGAAACCCCTTCACTGATGCCCAGCCCTGGTCCTGCCAGAATGGCTGCCCTTCGCTTGAGTGAAGGAAGGCTGTCTGCTGTAATTTTTCCTTCCGCATCACATGGCAGGGGCAGAAAGACAGGTTCATTCAGTTTCCCCGCCAGAATCGGATAAATACATTCCGGCACTGCCAGCGTCACAATGCCGGAGCCGGTACGTACCGCTGCCTGTGCCGCAAAATATGGGGCACCGATATAATCCCGGCAGCCGCAGACTGCCAGCACACGCCCATAGGTATTTTTGTCACTGTCCGGCTTACGGGAATGGATATGCTCTACAATATAATACCAGTCAATATTCTGCATCATTCCGGTCTCCCTTCATTCTGTGATCCAGCAGAATCGCCGTCGCAGTGGCATAGGTCTGGCAATGGGAAATACTGAGCAGGAATGGTTGATCCGGATGCCGGACATATGGCGCTCCCAATTCCGTATGGGCAATTTCAATATCACGGAAACGCAGTCCGTTTTGAAATCCGGTGCCCAGTGCTTTGGCCACTGCTTCCTTTGCGCAGAACAGACCCGCAGCAGACTGAGGCATCTGTTTGCCTTTTTCCTTCAGCCAATGCTGTTCCTGTTCGGTAAAAACGTGCCGCAGAAACGATTCTCTGGCAATTGCCTTTTCAATCCGGGCAATTTCGATGATATCGGTTCCCAATCCTGTCATTTGATACGGCCCCCTTTCTGCCGTTTCCTATTCTACCACCTTTTTTATACTTTGTCCCCTATACCGACAGGCTATTTTCAAACAAAGGAAAAATTTTTTAGAGAAAGCGAAAAAAATGTTGACACACCGTCATTCCTCTGATATAATAATCATCGTTGCATCGGGGATTTGTCCCTGATCTGGAAAGAAATATGACGAGGTGTGGCTCAGTTTGGTAGAGCGCTGCGTTCGGGACGCAGAGGCCGTGGGTTCAAGTCCCGCCACCTCGACCATCTTCTTTTTCCCAAATCACATAACGAGGTGTGGCTCAGTTTGGTAGAGCGCTGCGTTCGGGACGCAGAGGCCGTGGGTTCAAGTCCCGCCACCTCGACCATCTTCTTTTTCCCAAATCACATAACGAGGTGTGGCTCAGTTTGGTAGAGCGCTGCGTTCGGGACGCAGAGGCCGTGGGTTCAAGTCCCGCCACCTCGACCATCTTCTTTTTCCCAAATCACATAACGAGGTGTGGCTCAGTTTGGTAGAGCGCTGCGTTCGGGACGCAGAGGCCGTGGGTTCAAGTCCCGCCACCTCGACCA
>CAMBYS010000116.1 GCA_945872165.1 uncultured Clostridia bacterium
GGCCAGCAGGTCATGGTCAACGGTAAAGCCCGCAAAATCATGACGGCGCTGTTCCGCTTCCTCCTCCTGACCCATGCCGGTCCATGCATCGGTAATCAGCACATCCACGCCATCTGCTGCCTGACGGGGATCATGGGAAATGTCAAACTTTGCGCCCTCTGCCTTCATCTGCTCCGCAAAGGCCAGTACATCCGGATGGGGCTCATAGCCCACCGGTGTTGCCACGGAAACCTCCATGCCAGCCTTCAGGCAGCCTACAATGAGGGAATTGCACATATTGAAGCCATCCCCAACAAAGCCCATCTTAATGCCTTCCAGCTGGGCAAAATGCTCCCGAATGGTCATCAGATCTGCCAGCACCTGACAGGGATGGGCGAAATTGGTCAGACCATTGATGACCGGAATCGAGCCATAGCCCGCCAGGGTTTCCACTTCCTTCTGGTCATAGGTACGGATGACAATGCCGTCCAGATACCGTGACAGGGCACGGGCTGTATCCTGCATCGGTTCACCCCGGCCAATCTGCAGGTCACGGTTGGTCAGGAACATGGGCTGTCCGCCCAGCTGATACATGCCTGCTTCAAAGGAAACACGGGTACGGGTGGAGGGTTTCTGGAAAATCATGCCCAGGCTTTTGCCCTCCAGAATGCGGTGGGCAATATGATGCTGTTTTTCATATTTGAGCTGATCGGCCAGATCCAGGATGGATACAATGTCATCCTTCGAGCAGTCGAGCAGCTTGAGAAGATGTTTCATCTGCTTTTTACTCCTACTATATGGTATCAGAGCGACTGCTCTGTATCTTTTTTTCTCTTACTTACAGAATACGTCCTGCATCACGGCCAATGCTTCATCAATCTCCTCATAGGAAATCGACAGCGGCGGCAGCAGACGGATGACATTGGTACCGGCAGTCAGCACCAGTACACCCTTGTCCATAATTTCCGCTACCAATGCAGCACGCTGCTCCGGATCCACCACAATGCCGACCATCAGACCCATGCCCCGCACGTCCTGAATTTTATCAGACTGCATTGCCAGCAGCTTCTGCTTCAAATATTCGCCCTTTTCATTTACCGACTGCAAAAATTCCGGCTTGGTCACCTCAGACAGTACCGCATTGGCTGCTGCACAGATCATCGGGGTGCCGCCGAAGGTGGTGGCATGGGTACCCGGTCCCAATACCGTCTCACAGGTCTTGGATGCCATGACTGCACCAATCGGTACGCCGCCGCCAAGACCCTTTGCCATGGATACCACATCCGGCTGGATGCCATACTGCTGGAAGCAGAACAGGGAACCGGTTCTGCCAATACCGGTCTGTACCTCATCAATCAGCAGAAGCAAGTCATGCTCACGGCAATATGCCTCGACTTCCTTCACAAATGCCGAATCCAGCGGCATAACGCCGCCTTCGCCCTGAATCAGTTCCATCATAATGGCACAGGTATGCTCATTGACCGCAGCCTTGACGGATTCCATATCATTTGCCTTGGCATAGGCAAAGCCTTCGGTAAACGGGAAGAAATACTGATGGAATTTGTCCTGACCGGTTGCCTTCAGCGTGGTCACAGTGCGTCCATGGAAGGAATTGTACAGAGTGACAATTTCCGCACGGCCTTCGCCGTACTTATCATAGGAATACTTACGTGCCAGCTTAATCATGCCCTCATTGGATTCCGCACCGGAATTGGAGAAGAATACCTTGCCCATACCGGTCTGCTCCACCAATGTCTTTGCCACCTGTACCATGGGTTCCGTGGTAAACAGATTGGACACATGCATCAGCTTATGTGCCTGCTCTGTGATGGCATCAATGATATGCTGGTTGTTATATCCCAGACAGCATACGCCAATGCCGCTGGTCAGGTCGATGTAACGCTTGCCTTCCACATCCCACAACTGGGCGCCGTCGCCATGATCCAGTGCAATGGCAAAACGACCATAGGTATTCATTACATACTGGTTTTCCTGCTCTTTGAGCTCGTTATATGTCATGATTTGTTTTTCCCCTTTTATCAATAGAACATGGTGCCGACACCCTGATCGCTGAACAATTCAATCAGAATCGAATGCTCCACACGTCCATCCTGAATATTTGCCTGATGTACGCCTTCACGCACGGCTTCCACGCAGCAATCCACCTTCGGGATCATGCCGCCGGCAATGACACCGTCCTTAATCAGCTTCGGCACAGCGGAAACCTTCAGCTCCGGCAGCAGAGTGCTCTCGTCATCCCGATCCAGCAGCAGACCGCGCACATCGGTGAGCAGAATCAGCTTTTCTGCCTGCAGGGCAACTGCCAGCTTTGCCGCTGCCAGGTCTGCATTGATATTATAATTGGTATCATCATCTATGCCCAAGGCAACCGTGGATACCACAGGGATATAGCCATGCTCCAGCATATCCATAACCGGCTCCGGATTGACCTTGACAATTTCACCTACATAGCCGTAATCCGTGCCGTCCGGGTCCTTCTTGCGTACCGCCTGGAACAAACCGCCGTCCATACCGCTCAGACCAATGCCCACACCGCCGGCATTGCCCAGCAGGGATACCAGATCCTTGTTGACCTTACCACACAGGATCATCTGGACAATATCCATGGTTTCCCGGTCGGTATACCGCAGACCCTTGACAAATTCGGATTTCTTGCCGATTTTCTTGAGCATTGCACTGATTTCCGGACCGCCGCCATGTACTACAACTACATGGACACCTACCAGACTCAGCAATACGATGTCGTGAATGACGGCATCCTTCAGGGTTTCATTAATCATGGCATTGCCGCCGTATTTGACTACGACGGTTTTGCCATAATATTTCTGAATGTGCGGCAGGGCTTCAATCAGCACCTGCGCACGGTTTAACATCATTTCTTCCGATACTTCTGCCATGGTTTCCCTCCGGTTACGTGCGGTAGTCACCGTTGATCCTGACATAATCATAAGTCAGGTCACAGCCATATGCGGTTGCTTCCGCCTCACCTTCCTGAATGTCAATGTCAATGGAAACTTCCTTCTCCGTCAGGATTTTCTTAGCCAGATCCTCATCGAAGTCCAATGCCTTGCCGTTCCGGCACACAGTAATGGCGCCAGCCTCACTGGAGAATCCGATGGTGACATATTCCGGACGGAAGGGTGCCTTGGAATAGCCCATCGCACACAGAATACGTCCCCAGTTTGCATCTGCGCCAAACATAGCAGCCTTCACCAGACTGGAGGCAATGACAGCCTTTGCCAGGCGCTCTGCATATTCCTCCGCACGGGAGTTCTTGACGGTGCAGCAGATCAGCTTGGTTGCACCCTCGCCGTCAGCCGCCATCTTCTTTGCCAGTGTCAGGGCAACCTCATGCAGTGCCTCATAAAAGACATGGTAATCTTCATTCTTCCAGTCAATCAGCTCATTGCCTGCCAGACCATTTGCCATGACAACACAGGTATCATTGGTGGAGGTATCGCCATCCACAGAAATCCGGTTAAAGGTATGTGCCACCACATCCTGCAGGGCAGTGCGCAGAATAGACGGATCAACCGCACAGTCGGTGGTGATATAGCACAGCATGGTACCCATATTGGGATGGATCATGCCGGAACCCTTGGCAATGCCGCCGATATGGCAGGTTTTGCCACCGCAGGTAAATTCCAGTGCAGCAGTCTTTTCCACCAGATCCGTGGTCAGAATGGCATTATTTGCCTCAGCAGAACCATCGGTGGACAGCTTTGCTGCCAGTGCATCCATATGAGCTTCAATGGTTTCAATATTAATCCGCTGACCGATGACACCGGTAGAGCCTACCAGCACCAGATTTTCCTCAATGCCCACAGCCTTTGCCGCAGCGGCAGCCATCCGGCGCGCATTGTCCATGCCGCTGGGTGCGCAGGCATTGGCATTGCCGGAATTGGCAACAATGGCCTGTGCGATACCGTTTTCCAGATGCTCCATGCAGACATATATCGGCGCAGCCTTGACACGGTTGTTGGTAAAGGTGGCTGCGGTAGCACATGCCACATCACTGACGATCAGCGCCAGATCATTTTTTTCCTTCGGGCTGTTTGCCTTGACACCACAGTGGATGCCGGCTGCACGAAAGCCCTTTGCGGCACAAACGCCGCCTTCTATTTTTTTCATGATTCCGTTCCTTTCAAAACAATCGAAAAAAGCCTGAATTTCAACGCTGCACGAAACAGCTGAAAAACTCCCTCCGTCACGGCTTCCGCCGTGCCACCTCCCTCCAGGAGGGAGGCTTTGGTACATGCCGTTCACTGTTTTTTCCAAATAAGGGGATATTTTCTTCACTTTGTCAGTCCGGTGGTTTCCTCAAAGCCCAGCATCAGGTTCATATTCTGTACGGCAGCGCCGGATGCACCCTTTCCAAGGTTGTCAAACAGTGCGGTGACAATGGTCTGTTCCTCATGTCCGCAGACAATCAGCTCCAGACTGTCATGTCCTGCCAGTGTATTGGCATAAATCACCGGCTCTTCGCCGCCAAAGGGAGCCACCCGTACCAGCTGCTGGCCTGCATAATATTCCGCCAGTCTGGCATGGATATCCTGGGCAGTGGGCTGACCCGGCAGCAGTTTATTGTGCAGCATAATCGTGGATGCCATACCCTTATAGAAATCGCCCAGAATCGGGACAAAGACCGGTGCCGCTTTCAGACCACATACATGGGTCATTTCCGGCAGATGCTTGTGCTTCAGCGTGGTGCCATAAATCCGGTGGGAGTCATGGCGCGGATCACGGTTCGGGTCCTCATATTCCGCAATCAGCTTTTTGCCGCCGCCGGAATAACCGGTCAGGGAGGAACAGGTCAGCGGGTAATCTGCCGGAACAATGCCCAGCTTTACCAGCGGATAAACCGAGGAAATAAAGCCGGAAGCATGGCAGCCCGGATTTGCCACCCGCTTGGACACTTTTATTGCTTCCCGATGGGCTTCGGACAGCTCCGGGAAGCCGTAATCCCATGCGGGATTGGTACGGTGTGCGGTGGATGCATCGATAAACCGGGTACTGTCATTGTCACACAGCGCAACCGCTTCCCTTGCCGCCGCATCCGGCAGGCACAGGAATACGATATCCGCTGCATTGATGAACTTTTTCCGTTCCGCTGTATCCTTGCGCTTGTCCTCGTCAATGAGAATCAGATCAATATCATCACGGGAGCCAAGGCGTTCAAAAATCTGCAGACCCGTGGTTCCCTCTTTGCCGTCTATGTAAACAACAGGCTTCATGGTTCTCCTCCTGTCTCTTACGTGCGCAGGCCGGCACGCATCTCTGCCAGCTGCTCCTCTGCGTCAGCAAGGAAGGTTTCAATCCTGCCGATCTGACGGGTCACTTCCTTCGGTGCCGGACCGCCAATGACAGAACGTCCTTCCACACAGGTCTTCAGATCAAGAGCATCATATACATCCGGACCGAAATCGTTGGAAATCGACTTGAAATCCTTGAGGGTCATGGTTTCCAGTGTTTCATCCGAACGGATACAGGTGTTAACCAGTCTGCCGACAATCATGTAAGCATCACGGAACGGTACACCCTTCTTAACCAGATAATCCGCACAGTCGGTGGCATTGATAAAGCCGCGGCTTGCTGCCTTGCGCATGTTCTTCTTACGCAGGGTCATGGTGCGGAACATGGGAGCAAATACCTCCAGACACTGCTTTACGGTGTCAATAGCATCAAATACGCACTCCTTATCCTCCTGCATATCCTTGTTATATGCCAGAGGCAGTGCCTTCATGGTGGTGAGCAGGGTCATCAGATCACCGTAAACACGGCCGGTCTTGCCGCGGATCAGCTCACATACGTCCGGGTTCTTCTTCTGGGGCATGATGGAGGAGCCGGTGGAATATGCGTCATCCAGCTCGGCAAACCGCCATTCCCAGGAGCACCAGGAAATGACTTCTTCCGACAGACGGGACAGATGCATCATCATCATGGACAGACAGCTCATCAGCTCAATGCAGTAGTCACGGTCGGATACGCCGTCCAGAGAGTTTTCGGTGACACGGGCAAAGCCCAGCTGGTCACAGACAAACTGACGGTCAATGGGATAAGTCGTAGAAGCCAGAGCACCGGAGCCCAGGGGCATTTCATTCATACGCTCGTAGCAGTCCTCCAGACGGGAAATGTCACGGCGCAGCATCTGTGCGTATGCCATCATGTAATGACCAAAGGTAGTGGGCTGTGCACGCTGCAGGTGGGTATAGCCCGGCATAACCGTATCAAGGTTTTCCTTTGCCTTGGCAACCAGTTCCTTCTCAAAGGCAATGGCCAGCTCCATGATTTCACAGATTTCCTTCTTGACATACATGCGCATGTCCAGCGCAACCTGGTCATTTCTGGAACGGGCAGTATGCAGGCGCTTGCCGGTGGCGCCGATGCGGTTGGTCAGTGCCACCTCTACATTCATGTGAATATCTTCGTATTCAATATCGAATATATCCAACTCGCCATTGTCCACTTCTTCCAGGATTTCCTTCAGTGCCGCAACAATCTTTTCAGATTCATGGGGCTCAATGATGCCCTGTCTGCCCAGCATGGTGGCATGTGCGATCGAACCGGTGATGTCCTCCCGGTACAGCCGTCCATCGAACTGAATGGAAGAGTTAAAGTCATTTACAACGTCGTTTGTTTCCTTCTGAAAACGTCCAGCCCAAAGCTTCATGGTGGATTTTCTCCTTTTACATGCTCCGGTCAA
>CAMBYS010000117.1 GCA_945872165.1 uncultured Clostridia bacterium
GCAAAGCCGTTCGGATGGTTTTTATGCCAGTTCCATGCGGTTTCAATGATTTCCCGCAGGTCGGCATGTTCCGGATGCCATCCCAGAACCCTGCGTGCCTTTTCGCTGGAGGCAATCAGCTGTGCCGGATCACCTGCACGGCGGGGTGTGGTCTTTGCCGGAATCGGATGACCGGTTACTTCCCGGGCAGTGTCAATGACTTCCTTTACGGTAAAGCCAACACCGTTGCCCAGATTGAAGATATTGCTCTCGCCGCCATTCATCAGGTAATCCATGGCGAGAATATGAGCCTGTGCCAGATCGGTGACATGGATGTAGTCACGGATACAGGTGCCGTCCTTGGTGTCATAGTCGTCGCCAAAGATGGAGATAAAGTCACGCTTCCCATTTGGCACCTGCAAAATCAGCGGAATCAGATGAGATTCCGGATTGTGTGCCTCACCAATTTTGCCGGAAACATGGGCGCCGCAAGCATTGAAATACCGCAGGGAGACAAACCGCAATCCATGGGCCAGACCGGTCCATTTGAACATTTTTTCCATGCTCAGCTTGGTTTCACCGTAGCAGTTGGTCGGTTCTGTGCGGTCGGTTTCCAGAATCGGCACACGCTCCGGCTCACCATAGGTGGCAGCGGTGGAGGAGAATACGATTTTGTCAATGCCATGGGCCACCATGGATTCCAGCAGCACCTTGGTGCCGCACAGGTTGTTATCATAATACTTTAACGGATTGGTCATAGATTCGCCTACCAACGAATTGGCAGCGAAATGGATGACACCGTCAATCTGTTCGTTGTCAAATACCGAATCCACAAATGCCCGGTCACGGATATCCCCCTGATAAAATTTTGCCTTGGGATGTACAGCTTCGATATGTCCGGTTTCCAGATTGTCTGCAATGACTACCTGTTTGCCTGCTTCAATGAGTTCATATACCGTGTGGGAGCCGATGTAACCGGCACCGCCTAATACAAGAATTGCCATGATTTTTCTCCTTCTCTCTTAAGACATCAATACTACGCCGCCTGCCGGGCGGATGGTCAATACATGACACATATCCTTCCCCAGCACGGATTCCATAGTTGTTTTGAAATATGTAAGCATATCATTGGGCACAAAAGCCTGAATGGTACCGGCAAAGCCGCCGCCATGCACACGAACAGCACCACGATCTCCCAAAATATTCTCTGCCAGAGCCAATGCAATGGACATATCCTGCTTTTCCGGATTCATGCCCGCATATACATTCTGCAGATACATCGCCGAAGAACGGCCGGAACGGCGAACCAGCTGACGGAACCGCTCAAAATTCCCCTTCTGCAGTGCTTCTTTTTCTTCCACTGCACGTCGGTTTTCAGAATAAAAGTGCATTGCACGAAGTACAGCTCTGTCACCATACTGTCTGCGCAGAGAAGGTATTGCCTTCAGGAAATCAGCTTCCTCCACTTCACTGAGAACGGTTTTGCCAAATGCACCGGCAACTTCTCCCATTTCCCGTGGAATCGCTGCATAATCGCTGGTCAGTTCTGCATGATCTCCGCCGGTATCAATGATACACAAAGCATGTTCACTGGCTTTCATATCATAAGAAACCTGACATACCTTCAGATTTTCTTCCTTTTCAAAATCAATGGCTACAATACCGCCCACAGAGGATGCCATCTGGTCCATCAGACCACAGGGCTTGCCAAAATAAATATTTTCTGCATACTGTCCGATTTTAGCAATATCAATGGCACTCAGTTTGCTATCGCAGAAAAAGCGATTCATAATGACACCAATCATGGTTTCATAGGCTGCGGAGGAAGAAAGACCGGAACCACTTAATACGTTACTGGTCATATAGGCGTCAAAACCCTTGATTTCAAAGCCATACTTATGTGCCGCTGCTGCCACACCACGGATCAATGCCGCAGTACGATTGGTTTCCTCGGGATGTGGGGTCAGATCAGTCAAATCCACTTCATCCAACGGATAACCTTCTGACTGAATTCGTACAATCATACTGTCATTGGGTGCTGCACAGGAAACAATGTCCAGATTGACACTTGCTTCCAGCACATTGCCGCGCTGATGATCGGTATGATTTCCACCCAGTTCTGTTCTTCCCGGTGCACTGAACAGCTCTATGCCATTGGGCTGGCCAAAGGTCTCACAGAATCCATCAATCACATGTAACAGCCTGCTGCGATATTCTGCCAGCTGGTCACTTCCATCTGTACATCCATACACATCGCAGATTGTTTCATCCATTCTTCCAGTTCTGAGCGCAAGCTCTGCCTGTTTTGTAAGAATCATCTACATTCACCTCATTTTTCATTGCTCTATGTTTTGATTGGATTTATAATAAAGGTATTCAATCACGAACGATCGGAGAAATCAGCATGGAAGACATTTATGTATTGTCCTTTGAAAATAAAGAACATCATTTTGAAGAACTCCATCTCAATTTTTGTGGCCGTTCTATCTGCCATCCCGGACACCATATTGGCCCGGCAGCACATCCATGTTATGTTCTTCATTACATTCTCAATGGAAAAGGTATGTATCAGGTTGATGGTCGAACCTATCACCTTCATAAAGATCAGGGATTCCTCATGGAACCAGATGTCATGTCATCCTATGAAGCAGATCTTTCGGATCCCTGGGAATATCTCTGGATCGGTTTTGAAGGTTCCAAAGCCAAAGATTTACTTCGTGAAATTGGTCTTGGCAGCCAGGCACTAACCTTTGATGCAAACTGCGGAGAACAATTGCTTTGTTACATCAATCATATTTTGAACTGCGATCTGACAGGTATCCAACAGGAACTATTCCTTCAAGGCCAATTATTCCATTTCTTATCCTGTCTGTCTCATGAGTTTTCAACCCGTCCAAATTATTTTCAGCATGACAAACAAAACTATTACGTCCGAGCTGCTGAAGAGTTTATCCGTGCTCATTTTTCTGAAGATATCAAGGTACAGGATATTGCTGATGCTATTGGGATCAGCCGAAGTTATCTGACCATTCTGTTCCAAAATATCCTTCATTCATCTCCAAGTGATTATCTGGCGGATTTTCGAATCACCCGCGCCCATGAACAACTGCGGATTACAGATATACCCGTGACGAAAATTTCCGAAAATGTGGGATATCAGAATCCACTGGTGTTCACGCGGGCGTTTAAGAAAAAAATTGGGCTGACTCCTTCCCAGTATCGAAAAGCCATCCGGGAAGAACAGAGAATAAGTATCGAAAAGATACGAAGGAAAAAATAATCCTTCCAGTATAGCGACAAAATGTATTGTGTGTTTTTATTGTTCCAGTAAATTTAAATTGATTTTTTGTCAAAATACTGTCTGTTTCGCGTCTTATTTCCCTTTTTCTGCTTAAATTATATATTTTTCTTGTCACTCGAGAAAGTAACGGGCGTTTTATTTACCATACTTTTTGTTTACTCAACGAAAAACAAAAAAAGTGTTTTTGTGTGAGTTTGCATAGTTTTAGTAAAATTTTATTCTTTTATCTCATATTTACTTCTTCGCGTTGATTTCATGCTCTGCTAACCATATTCCGTGAAAACACAAAACCGCCTGCACACTTCACATAACAGAAGTGCCAGACGGTTTTTCTTTTTTTATTTTACATTCGTGACCAGAAGCACCGGGAGAAAACATTTCTTCGTTTTACTTACTTCGTATCATTGATTTCTGCGGCATTTTATAGCAATCCAATAAATTACGGCACATAGCCACATGAACGAAACCAACCAAAGCAATCGGACTGGCGAATGGTAGAACAGGCGCGCTTAATTGCCTCAGGAAGTTCTGCTGCCGATGGTACAGGCACTTTCCGCATCCTCATGAATATCCACCGCTTCTACCACGGTAATGGCATCGGTAATCTGGGGCAGATATGCCCGGAAGGCATGCTCACGATGCTTTACCGCCTTCATGTTTTTCTTCTGGCAGCTCAATGTCTTTCCTACCGGATTGGTTTCATAGCCATATTCATCCAGCAGCTTGCGGATCTGCTGTCTTCTGGCATCACTGACACCCGGACGATTATAAATCACCTTATCAACAGTCGATTTATGCACACCTGCAATCTCTTCAATTTCTTTCAGTGTAATTCCCATAATGCATATCCCTTTTCCAAGATTGTCCAGCTGATAGACCGGTTTCGTTTCCCATCAGGCAAAAAAATGGTCAGCTCCCGCCTGAACAGAAAAAACAGGCGGTACAGCTTACAAAAGCCATACCGCCTGCAATACACAAACAGATTGATTATACTTCGGTCATCCACAGGCCATGCAGATTGCAGTATGCATAAACAGCTACCGGCTTGTCATCTGCCAGGCTGAAGGATACTGTCGGTGCTTCACCCGGCTGCAAATTCTTGCGCTGACCGCCCTTTTCTGTCTTGACATAAACCCACTGGATGGAATGCTCCGGTGTCATCGGATGCGCAACGGAACCAACATCAACCTTGACGATACCATCGGCAACGGTAACCTGCGGTACATGCTTTTCCCCGCTGGCTTCTACTGTGTTGGGAACCAGTTCTTCCATCTTCTCACCACAGCAGATAATCGGAACACCTGCATCATGAATCATGCCGATCAGATTGCCGCAGTGGCGGCATACATAAAATTTTGCCATAGACTTTTCCTCCGTTTTCATATAAATTAAAATGTGATATAGTTATTTTATCAAATCGTTCCGGAACAGTGCTCCCATGCTGTGTCGTATCACGGCAAAGAATCTGCATCCTACCGGCTGTACCACAGATTATGATGCTCTCTATGATATACATTATACAAAAAATAATGGAATCCGTCAATCCATTGATACAATATGATCCAATCAGGAGTCTGACAACATGAAACATATCCATCAAGCAGGAATTGTCTGCTGCTCCAACGCCCTTCCGATCACAACAAGGGAAGAACTGGAGCAATTGCAGCAAACCCTTCAGGCGGAAGGCATCCAAACCTGCCTGGGCCCTCATCTTTTTGCAGTTGACGGTGTCCGCAGCGCCTCAGCAAAGCAGCGTGCCCAGGATCTGATGTCCTTCTATCTCGATCCGCAAACCGATGCTGTCTTTGACTGCTCCGGCGGAGATATTGCCAATGAAATTCTCCCTTATCTTGATTATGCCGCCATTGCCCGCAGCAGGAAACCCTTCTGGGGCTACAGCGACCTGACCTGTGTGCTTAACGCCATCTATACCATGACCGGCAATGCCGGCGTGCTGTATCAGATCCGCCATTATCAGCCGGAACAGCGGGATACCCTGTTTACCTTTCCCTATTCCTTTATACAGGGGAATCAAATGGAAGGCATCGTTGTGGGCGGCAACATCCGTTGTCTGCTCAAGCTTGCCGGTACCAGGTATTTTCCAAACCTGCAGGGAAAAATTCTGTTTCTGGAAGCCCGCAGCGGTTTGGAGCCCCAGATGATTGCTTTTTTGAGCCAGCTGCAGCAGCTCGGTGCATTTGACGCGGTCAATGGCATTTTGCTGGGTACCTTCACGCATCTGGAACGGCATCGTTCCCAGTCTGCCATGGAACAGCTGATAATGGATTTTGTCTCACCAGAGCTTCCTATTGCCAAAACTCCCTCTATCGGTCATGCCCCAGATTCCCGTGCTCTGGTAATCGGCAGACCAATGCAGCTGAAACAGCAGCCCTGAGCGCCAGTTCCTTTTCCCCTGTCATTGAACACACGATGCAGCTGTGGTATACTGATATTGGTCATTCCGACCGAACTAATATATTATTTAAGGAGCGTATTGTTTGAAACAGTATCGTACACTGGAGATTGTGTCAGGCCGGGAGGTCTGAACACACACAACACGGCCTCCCGGAATTGTCTCAACACAATTTTTCCGGAGGAAAGAAACATGACACATTTAACTGATATCATCCGTCCTGAAACCCTGCAGGATCAAAACATCGTAGAAACACTGACACGTGAGGCGTTCTGGAATGTCTATCGTCCCGGCTGTGTGGAGCATTATGTGCTACACGGCTTCCGGCAGCGTCCGGAATTTATTCCTGCGCTGAATCTGGTGCTGGAAACGGAAAACGGCATCATTGCGCACATTATGTACAGCCATGCGAAAATCCAATGCGACAATGGCGATATGATACCGATTGTGGTATTCGGACCGGTCAGCGTACTGCCGGCATATCAGCATCAGGGCTATGGCAGCAAGCTGATCCGCTATTCACTGAAACAAGCCCGTTCCCTTGGATATGGCGCAGTGGCAATCACCGGCAACCCGGCATATTACCATCGGTTCGGCTTTGTCAGCGGCCAGTCACAGGGCATTTTCTATGCAGATATGCCCCGTGAAGCAGACTGCCCGTTTTTCATGATCAAGGAATTACAGGATGGATATCTGAAGGGTGTTACAGGCACCTATTCCGATCCCCAGGGGTATCTTGTGTCCGACGCCGAGGTGGATGCCTTTGACCGCAGCTTCCCGCCGAAGGAAAAGAAAATCCTTCCCGGACAACTTTAAACGGTTGCCGCGGGAGACTGTTTTTTCCTGAAGTCATACCGGCAGGAAGCGGCTGACCGCACCATCCCTACCAACTCAAAAGGGTCTGATCTCTGTTGCTGCAGAAATCAGGCCCTTATCTTTTTCTGTTATTT
>CAMBYS010000118.1 GCA_945872165.1 uncultured Clostridia bacterium
GGATGCAGAAAGCTATGCACGGCACAAGGAAGCGGATCCGGAAATCCCTGCTGTGGAATCTGCTGCTCCAGTGGAACATGCGTCTGAACCTCCCTGTCCGTCTGCGCCTGTCGTGTCAGACTCTCAGCCGGAAGTAACACTGGACACAGTGTTCTCAGAGCCGCAGGATCTGCGTCAGATTGCTGCAAAACAGATGGAGGCGGATCGGCGGATTGAATATCGTCCGGAATGCGTGACCTATGTTATTCCCCGATTCACCGGTGAAACCTGCATTGAAACAGAAACCCGCATGGTATTTGACACGCCCCATATGATGCGCTGTGGTTCCGGCTCCTATATCAGCTCCGGTTCCTATGGTTCCTATGTGATGGTCAGCTCATATAAAACCAGTGGTTCTTACCTGATCCACACATATCATTTCAATCAGAACAATAATAATAACAATAACAACCGGGGCAGCGGCTCCTATCGGTCCAGCGGCTCCTTCCGGTTCCGCACCAGCGGTTCTTATCGGGGCAGCGGTTCCTTCCGGCTGTCATCTTTCCGCACCAGCGGTTCCTATCGCGGCAGAAGCTCCTTCCGCCTGAGCTCCGGCTCCTACCGTCTGAGCTCGCAGTGCTTCTGTATCCCTGCTCAGGCAGAGGAGGACAAGCCCTATATGGGCAGCTTCGGATGGGATTTTGACCTGGGCGGCTACGGCCTGGATTTAATCTGATGCAGGCTTTTGCTTCAAACTGGACCCGTCCCTATGCCATGAACCATCCCGGTCAGCCATATGAGGTAGCAGATTTCGAGCTGATGACCACCATCCTGTCTGCCCTGATGTGGCGGAAGGAAAATGGCAGCATTCGTATGATTACGGACCGCGTCGGAGAACGGTTTTATCGTTCTCTTGGCCTCGCTCCGATCTGGGATGACGGTATTTCCCCTGAACTTGATGCAATTCCTTACACCATAGATCCTTCCACCTTCTGGGCTGCCGGCAAGCTGTATGCTCTGTCCTGCGTTCCTGCTCCCTGTGTGATGATGGATACAGACTTTATCGTATGGAACTGTATCCAGAAGCGTCTGGAAGACTCTCAGCTTACGGTAATCCATCGGGAACCTCTGACGCCGGAAATTTATCCGGCGCCGGATGCATTTGATTTGTATGCGGATTATACATTTCCGAAGGAATGGAACTGGGATGCCCCGGCATGCAACACTGCCTTTTGTTATTTTGGCAGTGAATCCCTGCGGCAAAGCTATCTTCATCAGGCGATGGACTTTATCCATGGGGTTCGCGGGCGTGACAGCCTGATTTATATGGTATTTGCCGAGCAGCGTCTGCTTGCCATGTGCGCCGAATCTCTCGGCATCCCCATTGATGCCTTATCCACCACAGAAGCATTGTTTTCACAGGATCAAAAGGATTTCACCCATACCTGGGGCTTTAAACAGGCTATGGCAGAGTATCCGCAGCTGCGGAAGGCATTCTGCCGGAACTGTACCCGCCGCATTCGCCGCGACTTTCCGGAATATACACGGATCTGTTCGAACATTCCGGTTCTTCGCAGCTATTTTACTGAAGCATGAGGTATGTTTCGGCAAATTGCAGTGTTGTCATAGATATTTCCATATTTTTTAGTTAATTTGCACAAAAAGCCGAGGATTATTTTTTGCGTACAGAAAACCGCCTATTGATTGACTTTATATAAAATTCGTTTATCATTAAAAGAGAGGGTATGATTGGAGAGTAAAGGTTTTTTCAAACAACTTCGTTTCAAAACCCAATTAATTTATTCAAATGAGGTGGCAAACACATGATTTATACCGTTACATTTAACCCGTCGCTGGACTACTCGATTCGCATTGAAAACTTCAAAACCGGTGTGCTCAACCGCACCAGCTATGAAGAAGTGCGAGTTGGCGGCAAGGGTGTTAATGTTTCTATCGTCCTGCATGATCTCGGTGTTGAAAATGTTGCACTGGGCTTTGTGGCAGGCTTTACCGGCGACCAGATTGAATCCGGTATGCAGCAGCTTGGCTGCACCACCAGCTTTATTCATCTGCCGCATGGCTTCTCCCGTATCAATGTCAAGCTTGCCGGTCAGGAAGAGGATCTGACTGAAATGAACGGTATGGGTCCGGCTGTTTCTCCGGAAGAATATGAGCAGTTTATGATGCGTCTGCGCCGCATGCTGAAGGATGGCGATACGCTGGTACTCTCCGGCAGCATCCCGGCTTCCATGCCGCAGGATACCTATGACCGGATTCTGGAAGAAGTGGACACCGACAAAATCTGTGTGGTTGTTGACACTTCCAGCCCGCTGCTGCGCCACACCCTGCCATATCATCCCTTCCTGATTAAACCGAATCTGACTGAGCTGAGCGAGCTGTTTGGCCGCTCCCTGACAGAATATGATGACATTGTCGGCTGCGCAAAGCATCTGCAGGAGGAAGGCGCACGCAATGTGCTGGTATCCATGGGCGGCGAAGGCGCGATTTTGGTTACCGAAGAAGGACAGGTATTTTCCGCTCCTGCACCGGACGGCGATCTGGTGGATACCATCGGTGCCGGTGACTCTATGGTAGCAGGCTTCCTGGCAGGCTATATGGAACGGGGCAGCATGGTTGACGGCTTTGCCAAGGGTATTGCCGCAGGCAGTGCAACCGCTTATAAAAACGGTCTGGCAACCGAAGAAGAAATTACCGCTGTGGCACAGCGCATGTGACCGAAAACGACTATTAATAATCGACAAAAACAGAGAGGAATGTATGTTATCATACATTCCTTTTTCTTATGCACAAACACTTGCACTTTTTTGGCAGACATGCTATACTATAGAAAATTTATTTAGATTGACAAACAAACTCTTTAAACGAAGGAGATTGGAACCTTGAATTTACCTACTCTTACTATTGGCGGATTGCAGCCGAAGAAGCCTGTCATTCAGGGCGGCATGGGTATCGGCATTTCCCTGTCCGGACTTGCGTCTGCTGTCGCAAATGCCGGGGGCATCGGTATTATTTCCGGTGTGCAGATCGGTTTTCGTGACCCGGAATTTACAAAAAATCCGGTTGCTGCTAACCTTCGTGCCATCGGAACAGAGCTTGCCAAAGCACGCCAGCTTGCACCGAAGGGCATTATTGGTATGAATTTTATGTCGATTGACGCTCATTATGCGGAATATGTCCGTGAAGCTGTAAAAAATGGCGTAGATCTGATTATTTCCGGCGCCGGTCTGCCGTTACAGCTTCCCAAGCTGGTGGAAGGCAGCAAAACCCGCATCGTCCCCATTGTCTCCTCTGCCCGTGCCTGCCGTCTGGTACTCACCAGCTGGCTGAAAAAACACAACCGCTTCCCGGATGCCGTGGTTGTGGAAGGTCCCCTTGCTGGCGGTCATCTGGGCTTCAAGCTGGAGGATCTGTGGAACGGAACCAATCAGACACTGGAACAGGCATTGTCTGAGGTTGTGGCCTATGTGCGTTCCTTTGCGGAAAAGCATCATGTTTCTATCCCGGTGATTGCTGCTGGCGGTATCATGAACCATGAGGATGTGTGCCGCATGGTAAAATTGGGCGCTTCCGGTGTGCAGGTTGGCACCGCTTTCGTGGCAACCGCTGAATGCGATGCGGATGAAGCCTATAAGCAGACCTATCTGGCAGCCAAGCCGGAGGATGTGCGCATTATTAAGAGTCCTACAGGCTTTGCAGCACGGGCCATCAATACTCCGTTCGTACAGCAGGCTTATGACCATGGCGGTATTCCGGTACAGCATTGCTTCCGCTGTATGCCGGAAATCTGCAATGCGGCAACTACGCCTTACTGCCTGTCCCAGGCTCTGTTTGACGCCGCCCACGGAAAAAACGGACTGGTATTCTGCGGCGGCCGTGTGGGTGAGATTCACGACATCACGACGGCAGCAGAAGTCATCCGCCGTCTGACCGAACCGGCTTAATGGCTTAATATTATAATCTGATAAAAAAAGAAATCAGCATGAGAGCTTTGATTCCCATGCTGATTTTTTTATTGTGTGTATTAACTGTGTTTATGGGGCTGAATGCGCCGTAATTCTGCCATAAAGGAATCCACATCCTGAAAATCCCGATATACCGATGCAAAACGAATATAAGCCACTTCGTCGATATCCACCAGCCGTTCCACCACCATTTCACCGATGGTCATGGAGGATACCTCATTTTCCATACGGCTGTACAGCTTCTGTTCGATATCACTCAGCAGAGCATCCATCTGTGCTTTGGTAACCGGGCGCTTCTGGCAGGCTTTGACAATGCCGCGCATCAGCTTTTCCCTGTCATACTGCTGACGGGAACCATCCTTTTTAATCACCATCAGCGAACTGGTCTCGATGGTTTCATAGGTGGTAAACCGCTTGCCGCATTTCTGACAGGTACGGCGCCGGCGTATGCTCTCCCCGTCTACCGTCGGACGTGAGTCAATGACCTTGCTCTCTGTATGCTTACAATACGGACATTTCATTTCTCATCCCTCATTCCTGTCTGGAAAATCTACTGTCTGACAAACATTTTGCAAAAACTGTCTGCTCTGCCACAGTTCATCAGGATTGGAATAATCATTGCTGTATACTTCCACCATGGCGGAACCATGATAGCCATGAGCTTCCAGCTGCTGGAACAGCTTCCGAAAATCCACATTTCCCTGTCCGGGAAGCAGGCAGTCAGAGGTATCGGTATAATCGCTGATATGCAGATTGACAATGCGGTCACCTACTGCCTCAACATACTGTTCCCATTCTGTCCCGGCACGGTATGCCTGTTTGATATCCAATGTATAACGCAGTTCAGGTACATCCTCATACAGCTGTCTCAGAAACGTCAGATCACTGGATTTGCACCAAGATACATTTTCCTGTGTGAAGGTGATTCCATGAGCCGCAGCCCGTTCACACAGCCTGTGATAGGTTTCCACCCGGCGGTGCTGGCTGCGTGCCGGAGGCAGTCCCCTGGACCGGAGTGTTTCTCCATGGAAGGTAAAATAGGATGCCCCGAAAAAAGCTGCTGCCTCAAAGTAGCGTTCGTATTGATCCAGTGCATCCTCGGTTCGCCGGGCATAATCGGAAAACAGCAAATGTCCTTCCATTGCCGAGGTATAGGGATGGACAGAAATCACCTGCAGTCCAAGGGCATCCAGAGATTGCTTCAATTGTGTCCGGAAAGGCGGTACATATTCACTTTCTGAATTGATGAACAGCTCAACCTGCTGAAATCCCTGCTCCGCCGCAGCGGCACTTCCCTGTTCAATGGGTGCTGGATAAAATGATGCTGTGGAAATTCCAATCTGCACGCGCTTTCCCTCCTCTGTTATGTTCAGAATACCACATTTTTCAAAAAAAGAAAAGACCAGACAGGAGATATCTGTCTGGTCCCGCAAATCATATTTTTTCTTTTTGTCCCAATGGCAAAGGAAGAGATCCTTTACAGGGATTGGATTACGAAGCCTTTTTCTTGGACTTTTTTGCCTTGGCAATTGCCTTTTCGCGCTGGTTCTTGCGAAGCAGTCCACGATACTTTGCCCACAGGGAACCTGCCAGGAACAGGGAAGAATATGCACCGGCAATAATACCAATGATCATCGGCAGTGTGAACTGGCGAAGGCTGGTAACACCAAAGATAAAGATCATACCTACCGTCAGCAGGGTTGTAATCGAAGTATTGATGGTACGTCCAACCGTCTGCCACAGGCTCTTTTCCACCGTATCCTCAAACAGCTCACGACGGGCATATTTGCGGTTTTCACGGACACGGTCAAATACGATGATACTGGAGTTGATGGAATAACCCAGAATCGTCAGTGCAACCGCAATAAAGGTGGTATTGAACGGAACCCGGAAAACAATGTAGGCAGACAGCACAATCAGCAGGTCATGTGCCAGACAGGTAACGGCTGCCAGACCGGAGGTCAGTTCAAAACGGAATGTAATGTAAATCAGCATCAGCACAACTGCCACCAGTGCTGCTGTAATTGCCTTGCCCTGCATTTCCTTGCCAATGGTTGCATTCACATCGGAAATATTCTGGGTATCATCATCTGTGATGCCGAATTTTTCCTGCATGGCATCTACAACCGCAGTCTGCTGTGCATTGTCCAGCTTAGTGCACTTAATCAGTACCTGCTCGCCATTATCACCGGTTTTCTGTACCGAAGAGGGTGCCACACCGGTTGCCTCTTCTACAAGCTCCGGAATGGTTGTCCCGGACAGCTCGCTGGTTACTTCTTCATGAATGTCAAAGGTCATACTGGTACCGCCGACAAAATCCACATCCATATTGAACAGGTTCATGCCAAACGGAAGGGTTACCAGACCAATCAGACCCGGAGCCATGAGAATCAGGGAAATAACCGCAAAAATCGGGAATTTCTTCACAATTGAAAATTTGCTCTGCATTGTCTCACGCCTCCTTGCTCTTTCTTACACCGTACAGCTTTGGATTGGTAATCCGGAAGTCTGCCATTCGTTTGAGAAGGAACTTTGTGACAGTCACTGCAGTGAACATGGACAGCACAACGCCAATGCCCAGCGTGAGCGCAAAGCCCTTGACCGTACCGCTGCCCATGACGATGAGGACGATGGCGGCGATC
>CAMBYS010000119.1 GCA_945872165.1 uncultured Clostridia bacterium
GCCTGGATTTTGTTGAAGATGGCAGCCGCATAGATCTGCTGGAAAACAAGGTAACACTGGTTGTTCCGGAAGAAAATGAAACGGGCATCGAAAGCTTTGATGATCTGAAAACCAAACTGGAAATCGGTGACATCATGCTGGCGATGGGCAACAGCGATGTACCGGTTGGACAGTATACCCAGAAGATTCTGCAGTATTACGGACTGGATGAGCAGGCACTGGCAGATGCCGATAAAATTACCTATGGTTCCAATGTAAAGGAAGTTACGACTCAGGTAGCAGAAGGCAGTGTTGATTGCGGCGTGATCTATTGCACTGATGCATTCAGTGCAGATCTGACGGTGGTAGACGAAGCAACTGCAGAGATGTGCGGACAGGTTATTTATCCGGCAGCAGTCATGAAAAACAGCAGTGATGTTGACGCAGCACAGGAATTTCTGGATTATCTGACCACTGATGAAGCCATGAAGGTATTTGAATCGGTTGGATTTGCACCGGTAAAATCATAAATTGCAGAGGGAACAGGTCGTCCGGAAATTCTTTCCGCCGATCTGTTTCTCCTGTTTTCGCGGTATAAAAACCGCAGGGAGGATGGTATGGACTGGTATCCATTATGGAATTCACTTCGCATTGCGGCAATCAGCTGTATTCTGGTCTTTTTTACCGGTATTCTGGCGGCATATTACGCGTCAAGGCTTCCTAAGGCTGTGAAAGGTCTGCTGGATGTGGTGCTGACACTGCCTCTGGTATTGCCGCCCACAGTATGTGGTTATTTCCTTCTGGTATTGTTCGGTGTAAAACGTCCGTTGGGCAGATGGCTGGCCCAGTATGGCATTCAATTTGTCATGACATGGTATGGCGGCATTCTGGCGGCGGCGGTTGTGGCCTTTCCGCTGATGTACCGCACAGCAAGAGGTGCCTTTGAAAGCTTTGATGAAACACTGGCATATTCCGCTATGACGTTGGGATTGTCCAACACCTATATTTTCTGGCGCATTCGTATGCCCGCCTGCCGGCAGGGGATTCTGGCAGGAACAGTGCTTGCCTTTGCAAGAGCCTTGGGAGAATATGGTGCCACAAGCATGCTGATTGGCTATACACCCGGGCGGACAGCTACTATATCCACAACGGTATATCAGCTGTGGCGAACCAATGATACGGCTGGAGCCTTCCGATGGGTATTGGTGAATCTTGCCATCAGTACGGTTGTTTTGCTGGCGGTAAATCTGTTGGAGGACAGACAGAAAAGGACGGTGAAAAAATGAGCTTGGTGGTGGATATCCGGAAAAAGCTGGGCAGCTTTACCCTGCAGGCATCCTTTGAAACCCAGGGAGGTATCTTGGGGCTGCTCGGCGCATCCGGCTGCGGAAAAAGCATGACACTGAAATGCATTGCCGGAATTGAAAAACCGGACCGCGGACACATTGAACTGGATGGAACCGTACTATTTGATGCAAAAAAAGGCATCAATCTGGCACCCCAGCAGCGCCGTGTCGGATATCTGTTTCAAAATTATGCGCTGTTCCCCAACATGACTGTACGACAGAACATTCTGTGCGGTCTGCATCGGGAAAAGGATACTTCGGTTCGGGAGAAACGGCTGTGGGAGATACTTCAGCTGATGCAGCTGGAAGGACTGGAACAGCATCGACCTCACCAGCTTTCCGGCGGACAGGCACAGCGTACTGCCCTTGCCCGCATTCTGGTGAATGAACCCAGGCTGCTCATGCTGGATGAACCCTTTTCTGCCCTTGACAGCCATTTGCGGGAAAAACTGCAGATGGAATTGCGAAACCTGCTGAAGGAGTATGGACATGATGTGCTGATGGTGACACACAGCCGGGATGAAGCATATCACATGTGCGGGCAGCTGGCAGTCATGCATGACGGCAGAGTTCTGACCCAGCAGGATACACGGAAGCTGTTTGCCGATCCACATTCTGTTCCCGCAGCAATACTGACCGGCTGTAAAAACATTGCCCCCGCAAGAAAAATCGGGACATATGAAGTAGAGGTACCGGAATGGGGGATTCGGCTGCGTACACATCAGCCGGTAGAAGAGGGACTCAAAGCAGTTGGCATCCGGGCACATGCATTCCGTCCGGAGGAACCGCAAAATGCGGCGGAAGTACAGTGGGCAGGAGAGATGGAAGAACCCTTTGAATGGATTATGGAGTTCCGCTTTCGCAGCCAGTCCCCGGAAACAGGAACCATATGGAGACGATTTTCCAAAAACAGCCGGACAGAAAAGGCTCCGGTACGACTGGGGGTTGCACCGGAACAGGTACTGCTGTTATATGAAGCATAACGATCATATGTAACGCTTCTCATCCAATTTCTGTCTTTTTTCGAAAAAATACTATACATCCTGACGAAAAAATGGTATGCTTAAAAGTAATAAGTAAAAAAATACTTTTTGATAATCTATTTCGAAAAAGGACGACGCATATGGAACTGCTTAAAGAGAGAATCCGAAAAGACGGTGTAATTAAAGAGGGCAATGTACTGAAGGTAGACAGTTTCCTGAATCATCAGATGGATATTAAGCTGCTGAATGAGATCGGAAAAGAATTTAAACGTCTGTTTGCCGGGGAAAAAATTGATAAGATTCTTACCATTGAAGCCTCCGGTATCGGTATTGCCGCCATTGTTGCACAGTATTTTGATGTGCCGGTAGTTTTTGCGAAAAAATCCGAGTCGATCAATCTGGATGGCGAAATGCTTACCGCGCCGATCACTTCGTTTACCCATAAGAAGGAATATCAGGTTATTGTTGCCAAGCGTTTTCTGCAGGCTGGCGAAAATATTCTGGTAATTGATGATTTCATGGCAAATGGCTGTGCTGCGGAAGGACTATGTAAAATTATTCAGAGCGCAGGTGCCAACATTAAAGGTATCGGCATTGTCATTGAAAAGGGATTCCAGGATGGCGGCAAAATGCTGCGTGAAAAAGGCCTGCGGGTGGAATCGCTGGCAATCGTGGAAAGCATGGATGCGAAAAATCAGACCATTGTATTCCGCGACGATACATAAGATTCATCAGAAAGGGTCCGTACCTGAAAGGGTGCGGACTTTTTGTATGTGCAAAAAAATCAAAAAGTAACAAATATTTGCTGTTCAAAACGATAAAACCCACAAAACGGAACGGTTTTTTTACATCTGTTCAAAAATGATAGGAAATTGTCGAAATATGTGGTATAATATTTTTTGCTGTTTACATTTCATTCACATATTTGAACAATTGGAGGAAAACATGGAAAAAGAAAAACAGTATTCATCCCCCTATGAGTTCAAGGGAAAAATTCCGCTGAAACAGGCAATTCCGCTGGGCCTGCAGCATGTTCTGGCCATGTTTGTCGGCAACCTGACGCCGCTTCTGGTCATTATGAGTGCATGCTCTGCCATTGGCGGTGCAGCTGATTTTGCAGCCATTCAGGTCTCTCTGCTGCAGAATGCCATGCTGGTGGCAGGTATTGTCACACTGATTCAGCTGTTTTCTATTGGACCTATTGGCGGACAGGTACCGATTATCATGGGTACCAGCTCGGGCTTTATTGGCGTATTCAGCAGCGTTGCCAATGTCATGGGCGGCGGTGTGATTGCCTATGGCGCCATGATGGGAGCTTCGATTGTTGGCGGTTTGTTTGAGACGGTTCTGGGTGCGTTTCTCAAGCCGCTGCGTCGGTTCTTCCCGGCGATTGTCACTGGTACCGTGGTTCTGTCCATTGGTTTGTCGCTGATCAGCGTGGGTGTCAGCTCTTTCGGCGGCGGTTCCAGTGCAAATGACTACGGCTCCATTGAGAATTTGATGATCGGTCTGATTGTCATGATTATCATTCTGATTCTGAAGCATGGAGCCAAGGGAATGGCAAGCTCTTCCTGCATCCTGATCGGCATTATCTGTGGTTACATTATCTGTGCGATCATGGGCCTGTGCCTGGAAACCACAGCTGTCAATGCAGATGGCGTGGAATATACAAAGGCATGGGTGCTCAATTGGGATAAGGTAGCAGAAGCATCCTGGTTTGCTGTTCCGAAGCTTCTGCCGGTAAAGCCGGTCTTTGATCTGCGTGCCATTGTTCCGGTTTCCATTATGTTTATTGTAACTGCAGTGGAAACAGTAGGCGATATTTCCGGCTGCGTGGAAGGCGGCATGGGTCGTGAAGCTACTGACAAGGAGCTTTCCGGCGGTGTAATGTGTGATGGTATCGGCTCTGCTTTTGCAGCACTTTTTGGTGTGCTGCCGAATACATCATTCAGCCAGAATGTCGGTCTGGTTACCATGACAAAGATTGTCAATCGTACTGCACTGGGCTGTGGAGCTGTATTCCTGATTCTGTGCGGTCTGTGTCCGAAGCTGTCGGCCATTGTATCCATTATGCCTCAGAGCGTACTTGGCGGCGCGGCAATCATCATGTTCTCGTCTATCGTATTGAGTGGTATTCAGCTGATTACCAAGGATCCGATGACTTCCCGCAACATGACCATTGTTTCTGTCGCACTGGGTCTCGGATATGGTCTGGGTGCTAACAGCACGGTACTTTCCGGTCTGCCCAACTATGTAACTCTGATCTTTGGCGGTTCGGGTATTGTTCCTGCTGCTCTGGTTGCGATTATTCTGAACATCCTGCTTCCAAGGGATAAAAAGCCGGAGGCAGACGCATAACGCATTCAGCCATTGGATATCATGAAAGTCGAAAAGACCTTATCGGGCTGTTCCCATTATGAGAGCAGCGGGTAAGGTCTTTTTTTTCTGTGTTCCCGCGCACGATTTGCCGAGATTTGGCAGACATGGAATGATTTTTTTCGCAATGTGTGTTACAATGTATATAAGCAAAGGGGAGCAGTCATACAATGAAGCATATGACAGGAGAAGGAACCTGGTGGTATCGTGAGGAGAGAAGGGGATAAACATGGTTCAGTTGAATGACTATTTGTATTCCGGCTATACTGTGCCTCAGATTTTACATAAATATATGGAGGATCTGTATGCATCCGCCGCACAACATCACAATGAGATGGATCAGGTACATGGGGATTTTCTGGCACAGATTGCCGGGGTACTGGAACATACGGAATTTCTGACAGATCAATCTGAACGGATTCGGGAATTTTACTATCAGATGGCAAAGGAATATCCTTATCTGGCCTTTTCCTTTCGCGGACGGATCAAATCCCTGATCCGTGCGGAAGGAAAGTTTAACGGATATATTGTTGAGTATGTATATGATTACTATAAACAGCATCAGAAATTCCCGCCAATCCCGGAGCTCAAGCATAGGCTCAGTTTGCTGCGTGACTTGCTTGCTTATCGTATCGTGATTTCTTTGCCCCAATCCTGCCTGAAGGCAGGGGAGGATAAGCATCAGGCAGAATGCAGGCTTCTCTATGAGATTGCCAATCAAATGGTCGGATTTATGGAAGCACATGGCTTTACAGCAGAGCTTTCCGGTGAAGAAACCCAGTCACCTCAGCTCCATGAAGCAGTTCGACCCTATTTCAAGGATTACATTCTCAACCAGACACCGTTTGGCTATCAGTCGCTGCATATTACTTTTTATGATACGATTGCAAAGTGCTTTATTGAAATGCAGCTTCGTACCAAGGAAATGGATGATTATGCGGAAATTGGTCCGGCAAACCATCTTGGATATGAAAAACGTCAGGAAAGAGCACGGCTGAAGCGAAGTGCCATTCCCAGAGGAGAATATCTTTATTTTGATGAAGCTTATGATCGGGGATGTGCCCTGCAGCAGCTGGAGTTGGCAAAATTGGATGTCAATATGTTTTCTGCCGCAGATCACTATCTGATCAATGATTGCTGTGGACTGTACCGTGGACGGGTAGTTCTGCCATATATCCATTTGCCGCAGTTGTAAAACCAATGCAGCGGGAGGCAACTGCAAAATCAATCCTTACCGTGATAAAAAAGGGCACCTGCCGCCATGGACAGATGCTCTTTTCATTTTAGGGAGAAAAAAATCAAAAACACACAAAAGGGAAGCGGCAGATGCGCTTCCCTTTTTATGCGGACAAAGTCGTGATACTTTCTTTCATGCTGCGCCTCCTTTGTGGGATGAATGAACGGTTTTCCGAATGCATACAACATAGCACAGCCTGCGGAAAAATACCACCCGTTGAATACAAAAAAGCAAGAAGTTACACAAATGAAGAGATGGAAAGCAGTTGGTATGGCCGACAAAAATATGATACAGACGGTTTGGTCTGCCGAAAAGCGAGAAATTGAAAAAAGCATGCAAACAAGGGAAATACACAGAGGAAGCATGCATACAGCATGGGTTGTTCCCCTTCCATATAACATGCTGATTTGTGTGCAAATTCAACAAAAAAATAAAAGAATCAGGCTTTTGATGAGCAAAGTGACAAAGGTCAAGATGTTGAAAGAAACGCAAAAGCCCATCTGATAAACTAATATCATCACAGGAAAACAACACACAAAGAAAAACAACATAGGAGGAACATATGGGAATTAAAATCTGTGGCGCTCCCTGCTGCTGGGGCGTGGATGACATC
>CAMBYS010000120.1 GCA_945872165.1 uncultured Clostridia bacterium
CCTGGCTCGACACTACCGTTACCATCAAGTCCGCTATGAACGCTGCAAATGAAGCACAGATTGCTGCTATGGCAGAGGAACTGATGAAGTAAACTTTCTTTTGAAAATAGAAAAAACCTCCGTTTCCCGGAACATTTTCCGTGGACGGAGGTTTTTTATTTGATGCCCCGCTGGTTCAGCCGGCGGTTGATTTCATCTATATGTGCCTGTGCATTGCCCTGGGTAATCAGTTCCACATCGGTATGCACGGAAGCTTCCACTTCCTGACCCTGGTACAGCTTTAAGGCGTAATCCACACAAAGCCTGCCCATTTCATAGGGATCCTGGGCAAAAACTGCGTCAATTTCCCCGATACGCACCAGTTCCGAAGCTTCCTGCATGCCGTCAAAGGCTACAATATGCACATCCTTTTTCCCGGCATTGGCAATGGCACGCTGAGCGCCTACTGCCATACTGTCTGAAGTCGTGCATACCACATTGATTTCCGGATGCTGTTCCAGCAGCTCCGTCATGGTCTGTTCCGCTGTTTCTTCATTACAGCGGCAGTCCTCTACACGGACTACCGTGACACAGCCATCTTCAAGGGCATCCACAATGCCATATTCCCGCAGGGTATGGGTTTTATCCTTCGCAGGACCCCGGAGAATCACAGCGCTGGCAGTATCATTTTGTTCGACCAATTTTGCAGCATATTGTCCCTGCTGATAGCCTGCATTGTATTGGTCGGTGCCGATATAACAGGCGCTGCCTTCATATTCCAGTGCAGTATCCACGGAAAAGATCCATTTTCCGTTATCCTTTGCCTGCTGCAGGGCATCTGTCAGATCCTCCTCATGGCTGGGTGCTACGGCAATCACATCCACCGCCATATTTGCCATAGTGGAAACCAGATCTGCCTGCTGCTCCACATTGGATTCATGATTGGGAGACACCACCATAACCTGTATGCCCAGCAAATCCGCTTCATGCTCTGCACCTGCTTTGAGCAGGGAGAAATAGGGATTATCTGTTGCTTTGAGCACGATGCCCACATAAGGGGTATCCGTTATGTCATGACCGCCTGTGGAAGAAGTCTGATGCTCCTCCGGCAGTTCTGCGGAGCCGGAATCTGTCTCCAGCTTACCGGAAGAGGAACCGCATCCGCAGCACAGCATAGCCATGCATACCGTCATGCACAGCATATGGCAGATTTTTTTCATGGGCATCCTCCTCCTTTTATGGTTGCTCTCTATTATAGCACTTGAGACAGAAGGCAGACAACTGATTTTCTATACAAAAAAGGGGAATCTCACAGCAGGAATCAATTCAGGAATGCCAAGCTTCGACTGTGCTTGACATGTTTCAGACAGCAGCGTAAGATGGTAGTATATTTGCGCAGGGAGGCAATTAACAGCTATGATTCAGGGAAAAAGTATTGTTTTATATATTACCGGACTGATTGTGGTGTTGGGATTGGTATGGTTCGGTGCCTATCATTTCTTTTTTCATGATGTGGAATCCGATTCATCGGTACAGGAGCTATTGGAATCCCATACCGCAGAGGAAACCGATTCCACCCGTGCACTGGACTGTGTGGTATTGCTGGGGATTGATACCGAAGAAGGCAATGCCGGACGGTCAGATGCCATCCTGCTGGCATCCATTGACCGGGAAAACAATCAGATTCATCTGTGTTCTGTGGCCCGTGATTCCCGGGTGGAGATTGAAGGCTATGGACAGCGCAAGCTGAATGCAGCCTATGCCTATGGCGGCGGTGAACTGACGGTACAGACACTGAATGAGAATTTTGGCTTACAGCTGGCAAGCTATGTGGCAGTGAATTTTTCCGGTATGGCAGATATTGTCGACCGGTTGGGTGGTGTGGACGTAGAATTATCTGAAGGGGAGCTGTCCTATCTGGGCAGTGCCGGTCAGGGATTGTCTGCCGGTACCTCTGTCCGGCTGAATGGCAAACAGGCAGTGGCGTACAGCCGTATCCGTTATCTGGACAATGACGATGTGCGCACCTCCCGCCAGCGTGAGGTACTGGAGGGCTTGCTCAACCAGGTACGGGATCTGGATGAGCAGGAATGTCTTGTCCTGATGGATCAGCTGCTGGAGCAGTGCACCACCAATTTATCTCAGGCACAGCTGACGGCTTTGCTGGCACAGCTGACACCCAAAGATACCATCATCCGGCAGTATGCCATTCCGTCCAACCGGACCGCAGCCGAAGGACAGACCATCGACGGCGCATGGTATTATGTCTATGATACCCGGAAAGCGGGAAAGGAAATCCGGAGCTTTCTGGAAATTGAGGGGTAATACAGCAAGTTTTCCACAGGTTGGGGAAAATACTGTGTATTTTCCCCTCTGATGCTGCAAAAGTAACAAATTACACTTTTGCACGGAAATATTCGTTACATATGTTTGAATTGATAACCATTTCTTGGTATACTAATGGTAACCTATCTGTGCGAAAAAGGAGGGATGCTGTCTATGAAGAAAAGTTCCAATGTTCTGCTGGTCCTGGTAATTGCGCTGATTCTGGGTCTTGCCTTTTCCCAGGACATGCTCCCACACCATACAACCTCAGCAGATTCCACAGCAGATTTGTTTTCCACCACTTCCCAGGGAACGAGCATTCATTTTATCAATGTGGGACAGGGAGATGCCATTCTCATCTGCAGTGGCGGCAGCTCGATCCTGATTGATGGCGGGGATACCGGCTCCGGCAGTATTGTGGTGGAATATCTCACCCGACTGGGCATTGCCCGGCTGGATGCCGTCATTGCCACCCATCCCCATGAGGAGCATATTGGCGGACTGATTTCGGTGCTGGAATCCTTCCCGGTGGATGCGTTTTATGCTTCCGATGAACCGGGGAATACGGAAACCTATCAGCAGCTGATGGATACGTTAGCGGCAAAGGGTCTGGAGTCCCGGTTCCCGGATATCGGAGATGTGATTTCCTTTCAGCATTCCGATGCCACGCTGACCACATTGGCACCCGGTCCGGACAGTGCGGATGTTTTCAGTTCCCGCAATTCAGATTCCTGGTCGTTGGTATTCCGGCTGGATGCCGATGGATGCAGTGCCCTGTTTCCCGGTGATGCTGTCTTTGGTGTGGAACAGGCCATGCTGCAGCAGAATGAAACCGCTTTGAATTGTGATATTTTAAAAGTGGGCAGCCATGGCTCCAATGCTTCCTCCTGTCAGCGGTTTCTCCAGGCGGTATCCCCTTCCTATGCGGTGATTTCCTGCGGGGAAACAGAAACACCTGATCCAAAGCTGTATAAGGAATTGAAGCAATTGCAGACGGTGGTGCTGCAGACCTCCATCGATGGCACGGTTGTACTGCATCTGCAGGATGGAGAGATTGAAACCATTTCCTGAGAGCAAAAAAAGAGACCGAAAAAACGGTCTCTTTTTTTATGTTCGTTTTATTCGCCCATGACCTGGAATACAATTTCCCGATGGCGGTCACGGGTATCACATTCTACCAGTGTCAGGTTCTGCCAGGGACCCACGGTAATCCGTCCGTCAATAAAGGGAACCGTGATAAACGGGCTGAGCAGTGCAGCCTTGATATGGCTGGAACCGTTGTCATCATGCCAGGTATTATGATGTTCATAATGAATCACCCGTCCCCGTTCATCGGTATAGGGAGAAAATACATCCATTGCTGCCTTCAGGTCATGATTGACCATACCCGGTTCAAACTCCAGTGTGGTCAGTCCTGCTACGCCGCCGGTGGTAAAGCCGGTCACTGTACCGCTCTTGATGCCATAGGTACGGCATGCCTCGGTAACTGCCTGCTGAAAATCACCGGTTACATCTATCATGCCCATATGTGCATGGGTATGGTATTCCTTCATTGAACTGTAAACTGCCATAAGGGAACTCCTCCATCTTTTCCATTCTCAATACATGTCATCAGTTTCGTCTTCCATATGCTCTATTGTACCACGTGCCAGTGCATTTTTCAAATCCTCTGACAGATCCTGCAGCAGACAGGCATCGGTATCACGGTCCTGCTGTACCTGTCGGACCTGTGCGGCAATCAGTTCAATTTTTTCCTCCAGACCCCGCTGTTCCTGTTCTTTCCGCAATTGTTTGATTTCCTCCAGCAGATCAGCCACATCCTGTTCCAGCTTTCGTTCATCCTTAAACCGCACCTTGTTGATTTCCTCCATAAAACCGGCGGTAATGATACCGGCAGGCATGGCAATGACAGCGGTGCCGAAGAAGGAAGACACAATACTGACCATACGTCCCGCCTCTGTCACCGGATAAATATCGCCATATCCTACGGTAGTCAGCATAGCTGTCGCCCAGTAAATGGCTTCAAAGAAATTGTGGAAGGTATCCGGCTCCACAGAAAACATAAAAGCTGCCGAAGCAAACAGATACAGACAGGCCAATACCATCACCATAATCAGCAGCTTCCGTTCCCGCCGGATGGCACGGTAGATATATAAAAAGCTTCTGGCATAACGGACCGTTTTGAAAAAGCGCATACAGCGGAATACCCGCATGATACGCAGGATCTGGATATACTGTATCAATGGCATAGAGGGGATACATGGCAGCGACAGAAACATCGGTGCAATGGCAAGCAGATCCACAATTGCCATTGGAAGAAACGGATACAGCATCAATGCCTGTCCGAAGGAGCGGTCACGCAGCTTGGGAATAAAATCTGCCGTCATCCACCGAAGCAGATAATCCACAATAAACAGGATGGTAACAATCTGATCCAGCAGCACAATCTCTGCGGTCCAGAGCTTCAGCATCAGCGGAATCGCACTCAAAATCACCAGAATCAGAATATAAGCATCATAGAGCCGGCTAAGCCTGCTGTTTCGCTTATCCTTTTCCAATACCTCATATAATTTTCTGCGAAACCGGTATATCCTGCTTTCTTCCTTGGTCTGTTGTGTCATGGTTCTCCCCCATCTGTTTTCCCTTTGCAAAGACAGCCGCTGCCAAATCGGACAGCGGCTGTTGTGAAACTTGCAGGAAATAAATTTTTACTTCAGGCCTGCGGTGATGATTGCCATCTGATAAACCTCGTCTGCATTGCAGCCGCGGGACAGATCGTTGATCGGTGCATTCAGACCCTGCAGAATCGGGCCGTATGCTTCAAAGCCGCCCAGACGCTGTGCGATCTTATAGCCGATGTTGCCTGCATTGATATCCGGGAAAATAAAGGTATTTGCCTGGCCGGCAACCGGAGAATTCTTTGCCTTGGTCTTAGCAACAACCGGAGAGAATGCAGCGTCAAACTGCAGCTCGCCATCCACTGCCAGATCCGGAGCCAGTGCCTTTGCTGCCTCAGTAGCTTCACGCATCATGGTAACAGTCGGGCCCTTGCCGGAACCCATGGTGGAATAGGACAGCATAGCAACCTTCGGATCAATACCAAATGCAGCAGCAGTCTTAGCGGTCTCAATCGCAACCTCTGCAATCTTCTCAGAAGCCTTCAGAGTAACCTCACCGGTCTTCTTGTCCACGGTATCCTCATAGGAAATATTAATCGCGCAGTCGCCCATTGCGTACATCTCTTCGCCGCCATCCTTAGCCGGACGGCTCAGAATAAAGCAGGAGCTTACCAGATGTGCACCCGGCTTGGTCTTAACCAGCTGCAGAGCCGGACGAACGGTATCAGCAGTAGAATAAGTAGCGCCGCCCAGCAGAGCATCAGCCTTACCCATCTTTACCAGCATGGTGCCGAAGTAATTGCCCTTTGCCAGGTTTGCCTTGACGGTATCCATGTCCATCTTGCCCTTGCGCAGATCAAACATAGTCTGTGCCATCTCTTCCATCTCCGGATAGGTTGCCGGATCAATGATAGTTGCACCGGAAATATCAAAGTTTCCAGCTGCAGCAGCGTTCTTTACTTCCTCTTCTCCACCGATCAGGATAACATCCATCAGGTCATCCTTCAGCAGGCGTGCAGTAGCCTCCAGAATGCGGGCATCCGGGCCCTCAGTGAAAACAATTGTTCTGCGATCTGCCTTCAGTGCAGCAATCAGATTCTCAAACATTTGTGATTCCCTCCAACAATAAATGTTTCACTTGTTCCGCAGTCGTTCCGCTGCGGTTATTATATTTATTATACAACTTTTTTGCAAACATGTTCAAGAGATATTGGTAATTTTGTGAGCTTTTGCGTAAAAAAAGTGAGAGATGGGAAAAAAAGCCCTTCCGGTGACCGGAAAGGGCTTGATATACCGGAACGAGATTATCCCATCAGGAATACCACATAACATGCCAGAATCCATATCGGACAGGCAATTTTTGTCCATTTATTGCGGAATTTCATCATCAGCCACATAACCGGCAGAGCAGCTGCACCGCACAGCATCAGTACAACCGTCTGGGGATCGGAGAAATCATAGACGCTGCCATGGTACAGGATATCCACCACAGCCATGATGATAAAATTGAAAATATTGCTGCCCACAATGTTGCCAAAGGCAATATCCACATTGCCCATCCGCAGCAGAGTCACCGTAGACGCAGCTTCCGGCAG
>CAMBYS010000121.1 GCA_945872165.1 uncultured Clostridia bacterium
GCTGTCAGCTTCCTCAATGACCATCTGCGCCAGCTCCATGCCGCCGTCAGCACCCTTGGCGAATACTTCAGACAGGGCATAACGGGCACCCATGTCCTCACAGATGCGGCGCAGGAATTCAATTTCGTCGTTGGTATCGGTAGCGAAGCGGTTGATGGCAACAACAACCGGAACATGATACTTGCCGATGTTTTCAATGTGCTTCTGCAGGTTGACTGCACCAGCCTTGAGGGCATTCAGGTTTTCCTTGCCCAGTTCTTCCTTGGGCACACCGCCGTTATACTTCAGTGCACGGATGGTTGCTACCAGAACCACACAGTCCGGATGCAGGCCAGCCTTGCGGCACTTAATGTCGAAGAATTTCTCTGCACCCAGATCCGCGCCGAAGCCTGCCTCTGTGACGGTATAGTCAGCCAGCTTCAGAGCCAGACGGGTTGCAGCAACCGAGTTGCAGCCGTGTGCGATGTTGGCGAAGGGACCGCCGTGCATCAGGCAGGGGGAACCGGTCAGGGTTTGTACCAGATTCGGCTTGATGGCATCCTTCAGCAGGGCACACATTGCACCGTCAACCTTCAGGTCACGGGCAAATACCGGAGAACCGTCATAGCGGTAAGCAACCAGAATGTCGCCGCAGCGCTTCTTCAGGTCAGCCAGACTGGTGGACAGGCACAGGATAGCCATAACCTCGCTGGCAACGGTAATCATATAATGGTCCTCACGGGGCACACCGTTGACAGAACCGCCCATGCCTACAATGATGTTGCGCAGAGCGCGGTCATTCATATCTACAACACGGGTAAAGATAATGCGGCGCGGGTCAATTTCCAGTGCATTGCCCTGCTGCATATGGTTGTCGATCATAGCGCACAGCAGATTGTTTGCCGCACCAATGGCATGGATGTCACCGGTGAAATGCAGGTTGATATCCTCCATCGGAACTACCTGTGCATAACCGCCGCCTGCAGCGCCGCCCTTGATACCGAATACCGGGCCCAGGGAAGGCTCGCGCAGGGCGATGATGGAACTTTTTCCCATTTTATCCAGCGCCTGGCCCAGGCCAACCGTTGTCGTGGTTTTGCCTTCGCCTGCCGGAGTCGGGTTGATTGCCGTTACCAGAATCAGACGGCCATCCGGCTTGTCCTTCAGACGCTTCCAGGCATCATCGGAAACCTTTGCCTTGTACTTGCCGTAGTATTCCAGCTCATCCTCCAACAGTCCGGCCTTTTCGGCTACCTTGCCGATTGGCAGCATCGTACAGTTCTGCGCAATTTCGATATCACTCAGCATATCAAAAAACTCCTTTTTACTTTCAGAATGTGTGAACAGATGTCATTATTTCTATTATACCATGATATCCGTCCGGGTTGTAGATGTTCTCTGTATATTTTTTTGGTTATCCCATCCTGATACAGATGTTTATAGAGTTACATTCTATTATAGCATGGATGCGCAAAAAGAAAAGCCATAGTTTGGTTGCAGACAGGAAAACCGTGGGATACATCCCCGGGCAGCTCCATTGTATGTTACCGGCTTGAATCGGCGGGATTTTGCACAAAAAAACTATTTACCCTTTGCCGTAAAGGTGGTATGATTAAAGCGATAGAAATGTAAAGCAGGGAAGCTGCTTTCCGGAAAGGATCCTCGGGTTCATGCAAAATATGAAAGAAAAAATAAGCCGGTATTTTCAGACGATGGATTATCTTCTGCTGATACTGGCTCTGTGCTGTTCCGCCTTTGGTTTGGTACTGATTTTTTCCGCTACCCATGCGATGGATGGCGGCAGTGCCAGATATATGGCGATTCAGACGCTGGCCATTCTATTGGGACTGGTCGGGTTTACCATTATATCCAGTATTGATCTGGAACGATTTACCCCCATGTGGCGGCTGGTATTCCTCATCAATGTGCTGTTCCAGCTGTCATTGATTTTCTTTGGCTATGAAAATGGCGGCAACAAGAGCTGGCTGCGTTTCGGCAGCATCGGCATCCAGCCGGCAGAGCTGGGCAAGCTGCTGTTTGTGTTTACCTTTGCCAAGCATATCAATCTGCTGCGGTATCAGCTGAACCGGGTCAAAAGCCTGGTGCAGCTGGGAGCACATCTGCTGATTATCATGCTGGCGATTATCCTGCCATCCAAGGATGTGGGCATGTCCCTGCCCTATGTGTTTATTGCCGTTCTGATGCTGTTTGCCGCAGGATTGAGCCTGAAGTGGTTTGCCGGCGGCGTGATTTTGGCCTGTGCGGCTGTACCGATTCTGTGGCAGGTGCTGGACAATTTCCAGAAAAACCGTATTCTTGTCCTGTTTGACCCGACTATTTCACCGGATACATACTGGCAGCAGCAGCAGAGCCGCATTGCCATTGGTTCCGGCAAGCTGTTTGGCACCGGGTTTTTAAAGGGCAGCCAGACCCAGAACAATATGCTGCCGGAAAAGCAGACAGACTTTATTTTCGGCGTTGCCGGAGAGGAATGGGGTCTGGTGGGCTGTATGGTGATTGTCGCTGCACTGATGATTTTGATTTTCCGCGTATTTTATGTAGCATTTTATGCGCCAAGCCAGATTTCTTCTCTGATTTGTGTGGGAATCGGCAGCATGCTGCTGTTCCAGACCTTTGAGAATATCTTTATGTGCCTTGGCATTGGCCCGGTTATGGGTCTGACCCTTCCGTTTTTCAGCTATGGCGGCTCTTCCATTGCGACCATGTTCCTTGCATTGGGCATGGTGGTGGGAGTTTCCCGGAAGATCAAGCAGCGAAAGCTGTCCGGGCTTCCGCTAATGGAAACCGTCGTTTCGGAGCAGGAAACAGAAAAACGAAGCCGTGGCGGTAAGGGATGGCTGGCCAATCTGCGTGCACTGCTGGTTGATGATACGGAGCAGGAAAAGAAACGCAGCATTACTGTGGAATGGCTGCCCAAGCGGAAAAAGCGGGATTCTGTCCAGAAGAAACGCCCGGTGCACAGCTGGAAAAAGAAAGTGAAAAAGCAAACCAAAAAGAAGCATCCGGATACAACCGATCAAAGGGATGGATCCGGAGAAGAATAAAGGATAAAGTGCGTTTCCACAATTTGGAAACGCATTTTCCTTTGCTTCATCATTCGCAAATATCCGTAAAAATTGCGGGATATAACGGTATATTGCCATTGAAATGCAGCAAAACAAGCAATTGACATGTGGGGTAAAAAGGTTTAAGATATCTTTTTGATATGATAAAATTACCTGTATTTTTCGTAGAAAAACAGAAAAATGCATACAATTCTTTGATACGACATGAAAAAAGGCAGGATAAAATGAATATTGTAGATACATTTGGACACTATGTGGAGCGGTACAGCGACATCCGTCCGGAGCGTGCGAGATGGCTGCTGCAGAAGGGCTGGGAAGTGCAGAAGCTGCGGCAGAAAGCCACAACAGACCGCAGACTGATTCCGGCAGACCGGTATCTGGCGGCACTGATGATGAATACCATGATCGCACCGCTGAAGCATCCGGAACGCTCCGCTATTGTCAGCATTTTTACCCCCTGTGAAATGCTGCAGGAGGCAGGACTGCATCCCTATAATGTGGAAGGCTTTTCCTGTTATCTGGCAGCATCCCATGCAGAACGCAGCTGTATTCAGCAGGCGGAAAACAGCGGACTTTCAGAAACCCTGTGCAGCTATCATAAAACCTTTCTTGGTGCGGCAGAAAAGGGCTTGCTGCCAAAGCCCCAATGTATTGTGTATACCAATCTGGTATGTGATGCCAACCTTGTCACCTTCCGCCGGCTGGCAGAGCTGTTTGATGTGCCTTGCTTTGCCATTGATGTACCCATGCAGCAAAATGAAGACAATGTTGCGTATGTGGCAGGACAGCTGCGCAAACTGGCGGAGGAGCTGGAACAGCAGACCGGCAGAAAAATCAATCTGGACAGCCTGAAGCAGCGTCTGGCACGTACCCGCCAGACCATGCGCAATTATGAAGCCTTCCAGCGCAAACGGGCGGATAAATATATCCCCACCGATCTGGTCACACCGCTGTATGCCGGCATGACCGGTAATCTCCTGCTGGGAACCAAAGAGGAACACCGGTATACACAGATGCTGCTGCATGATGTGGAAAAAGCACCTAAGGCCAAGGGAAAACGGATTTACTGGATGCATACCATTCCGTATTGGTCAGAAGCTCTTGCCAAACAGCTGCGGTTTCAGGAGGATGCCCAGATTGTAGGCTGTGAACTGGCCCATCCCTATCCGCCGGAGCTGGATTTTGATCCGGAACAGCCCTTTGAAGCGATGGCAAAACGCATGGTATATCATTCCCTGAATGGCGGCATTGACCGGCGCATTGATGCAGGCATCCGTCATGCGAAGGCGGTCCGGGCAGATGGCGTTGTCTGGTTTGCGCATTGGGGCTGCAAGCATACCCTTGGCGGCGCACAGCTGGCAAAAAAACGGTTTGAGGAAGCTGGTTTGCCGCTGCTGATTCTGGATGGTGATGGCTGTGACCGCAGCCATGGCGGAGAAGGTCAGACGGCTACCCGTCTGGGTGCATTCCTCGAAATGCTGGGAGGAGAAGAACATGGCTAAAACAACCTATTATGTGTGCAAATATACTCCCATTGAATTGCTGCAGGCATTTGGCGGGCAATGTGAGAATTTAAATACCATGCCGGAGGGCTTTGAGCTGGCAGATCAGATTTCCCATCCGAACCTGTGCGGTTTTGGTAAAGTATTGCTGGAAGCAGTGATGCGGGGACAGGTAAAGGAACTGGTATTGGTCAACTGCTGTGATACCATCCGCAGTGTATATGACGTATTGAAGGCTTCCGGTAAGCTGGATTTCCTGTATATGATTGATATGCTGCACTGCGGCGATGCCTGCAGCAGGGAACGCACCGTGGTACAGCTGAAGGGCCTGGCAAGGGCATATGGTTCCTATAAGGGAAAAGCATTTGACGAGGCAAAATTTCGTGCTGCCTTTGTTCCGCCTAAACAGATGCATGAGCCTTATCTGACTGTGCTGGGTGCACGCATGGGTACAGAACTGTTTGACATGGTGCAGAAAACCATGCCATATCCGGTACAGAACAATACCTGTGTCAACAACCGTTCTGTAGGTACCATGCAGCCGCCGGAGCATGTGGATTTTGATACCCTGATGGAATGGTATGCAGGAGAACTGCTGCATCAGCTGCCCTGTATGCGTATGATGGACAATACCGGCAGAAAACAGCTGTATCATGATCCGAATCTGGAGGGAATCATTTATCATACCGTAAAGTTCTGTGATTTTTACAGCTTTGAATATGCGGAGATCAAGCAGCATGCCAGCCTTCCGCTGCTGAAAATTGAATCGGATTATACCGTACAGAGCAGCGGACAGCTGCTGACACGTTTGGAGGCATTTGCCGAAAGCATTGTTCCGGCACAGCTGGAAGGAAAGGGGAAGAAAATGGGCAAAGGATATTTTGCAGGCATTGACAGCGGTTCCACCAGTACCGATGTTGTCATTTTAAATAAAGAAAAGGAAATTATTACAGGCATTATTCTGCCCACCGGCGCAGGTGCAGCTATTGGTGCGGAGCGTGCTCTGGAGGAAGCATTGAAGGATGCCAATTTGCAGCGGGAAGATATTGATGCACTGGTTACCACCGGGTATGGACGTACTGCCATTCAGGACGGCGACAAGAGCATTACAGAAATCACCTGTCATGCCCGCGGTGCACACTATCTGAATCCGGAGGTTCGTACCGTTGTGGATATCGGCGGTCAGGACAGCAAGGTGATTCGTCTGGATGAAACCGGTGCAGTGGTGAATTTTGTCATGAATGATAAATGTGCGGCAGGTACCGGACGGTTTCTGGAAATGATGGCACGGACCATGGAAATGAGTCTGGACAAAATGAGTGTCACCGGGTTACAATATGACGAGGACATCACCATTTCCAGCATGTGTACCGTGTTTGCGGAATCAGAGGTTGTTTCCCTGATTGCACAGAACAAAAAAACCGATGATATTGTACATGGATTAAATAAAGCAGTAGCTGCCAAGACCGCTTCCTTGGTAAAACGTGTGGGCGGCGAGGACAAATACATGATGACTGGCGGCGTATCCAAAAATCAGGGTCTGGTTCGGACACTGGAGGAAAAGCTGGGAGCAGAGCTGGTAATCAGTGACAAGGCACAGCTGTGCGGCGCATTGGGTGCGGCATTGTTTGCTGCGGATATGGTGACAGAATAAACGACAGCAGAGGAAACCACAATGGGACATGTTTACTTTGTACGCCACGGACAGACTGTCTGGAACGTGGAAAATAAAATCTGTGGAGCTACAGATATCCAACTGACCGAATATGGACACCAGCAGGCCATTGCCATCGGTGAGGAAATCCAGGGCATTCAGGTAGATGAAATCCTGTATTCACCGCTGGTGCGTGCATCTGAAACCGCACGTCATATTTCAGAAATCACCGGTATCCCCATGCGGAT
>CAMBYS010000122.1 GCA_945872165.1 uncultured Clostridia bacterium
GAGCGACATGAGCGAATGGTATGAAATGATTGACCGCATCGACAACCGTAAGGGTACCGTAAAAATCGCTCTGGTTGGCAAGTATGTGCGTCTGCATGACGCTTACCTGTCGGTGGCAGAAGCCCTGCAGCATGCGGGCTTTGAAAACGGCGTAAAGGTGGATATCGACTGGGTGGATTCCGAGGAAATCAACGATTCCACCGTGGACAAGCTGCTTTCCGGCAGTGACGGCGTCATTCTGCCGGGCGGCTTTGGCCAGCGCGGCATTGAAGGCATGGTGTGTGCCGCAAACTTCTGCCGTGTCCGCAATATCCCCTATTTTGGCATCTGTCTGGGCATGCAGATTGCAGTCATCTCCTATGCACGCAATGTGCTGCACTATGCTGATGCCAACTCCGGTGAATTTGCGCCGGAAAGCCAGCATTGTGTCATTGACCTGATGGAAAGCCAGCACGGTGTTTCCAAGAAGGGCGGCACCATGCGTCTGGGTGCATATCCCTGCCAGATTCGTCCGGGTACCAGGATGGCAGAGGCCTATCAGCAGGAGCAGATTTCCGAACGCCATCGCCATCGCTATGAATTTAACAATCAGTTCCGCGAAGAAATTGAACAGGCCGGCATGACGATTTCCGGTACTTCTCCTTCCGGCGAGCTCGTCGAGACTGTGGAGATTCCGGGACATCCGTTCTATGTAGGTGTTCAGTTCCATCCGGAATTCAAATCACGTCCGAACCGCGCACATCCGCTGTTCAAGGCGTTTATTGCAGCATCAAAGAAAAGGAGTCAAGAAACCCATGAAAATGAATCATAATTTCTCGAACATCGCGCAGAGCTATCTGTTCTCCACGATTGCCAAGAAGGTAGCAGATTACACCGCAGCAAACCCGGACAAGCAGGTCATCCGTCTGGGCATCGGTGACGTTACCCTGCCGCTGCCTCAGGTTGCCATTGACGCTATGCATGCAGCTGTGGATGAGCAGAGCAAGCAGGGCACCTTCCGTGGTTATGGTCCGGAGCAGGGCTATGATTTCCTGAAGGAGTCCATTCAGGCTTACTATGGCATGCGTGACACCCAACTGGAGCTGGATGAAATCTTTGTATCCGATGGTGCAAAGTCCGACGTAGGCAACATTCTTGATCTGTTCGATAAGGACAATGTCGTGCTGGTTCCGGACCCGGTTTACCCGGTATATGTGGACACCAACGTGATGGCTGGCCGTAAGATCATCTATATGAATGCAAATGAGTCCAACGGCTTCCTGCCCCTGCCGGATCCGTCTGTCAAGGCCGACATCATTTACCTGTGCTCCCCGAACAACCCGACCGGTGCTGCTTATGACCGTGCCGGCCTGAAGGCATGGGTGGACTATGCACTGGCAAACGATGCAGTGATTCTGTATGATGCTGCTTATGAGTGCTTCGTATCCGAAGACCTGCCGCGTTCCATTTATGAAATCGAAGGCGCAAAGAATTGTGCCATTGAGTTCTGCTCCTTCTCCAAAACTGCCGGCTTTACCGGTACCCGCTGCGGCTACACCATTGTTCCGGTACAGCTGGAGCGTGAGGGCATGAATCTGAACAAGATGTGGCTGCGCCGCCAGACCACCAAGTTCAATGGCGTTGCCTATATTGTACAGCGGGGTGCTGCTGCGATCTTCTCGGAAGAAGGCGTAAAGCAGGTACAGGAGAACCTGAATTACTACCGTGAAAATGCTCGCATTCTGGCAGAAGCGATGGATGAACTGGGTATCTGGTATACCGGCGGCAAGAACTCCCCTTATATCTGGCTGAAGTGCCCGAAGGGTATGGAATCCTGGGAATTCTTTGATTATCTGCTGGAAAATGCCAATGTGGTTGGTACACCGGGTGCCGGTTTTGGTGAAAACGGAAAAAACTTTTTCCGTCTGACTGCCTTTGGCGACCGCGAAAATACCATTGAGGCTGTGAACCGCATCAAAAAGCTTCTTTCCTGAACTTTTTTGGAACATAAACAGTAAGGATTGCTGAATTTTACAATAATTATACATTTTCACAATGGGGCGCTGCCGTTTGCTGCAGCGTCCCTTGACTTTTGTGCAGCAAAACGATATAATATGCGTGTTTTAAGTCCAATGGAGGCGCTTTTCGAATGAAAAATAAGTTAAATCTGTGTAAGAAGTACCTTGCGTCCCATATTCAGGAAATCTTCTTTTATCTGTCGCCTCTGGCAACATTTATCATGGTTGAAATCCTGGAATACGGCGGAACAGACAGCGAATGCCTGAATCCGGCAAGCCTGTCCTTCTGGGCAAACATCCTGTTCTATTACGGTATGTTTATGCTGTTCCGTGCCATTACCGGACGCCCCCGTTTTACGATCATTTTCCTCAATTTCGTTTTCCTTGTTTTTGGTATTTGCAACCACTACTCCATTGCCATCCGCAATGCACCGATTGTCCCCTGGGATCTGTATGCAATCGGTACTGCGGCGGAAGCACTGGGTGGCTTTACCTGGACCATTCCGGCTGAAGTCATTGCCTGCACCGTCGGCTGTGTGATCTGGTGGTTTATTACCATCCGTTTTGTAAAATTCCCGAAGCAGAAAATCCGGGCTCGTGCCAAAAGCTTTGCGCTTTCCGCAGCCATGATTGCCGGCTTTGTGCTGTTTGGTACCATTGGCAGCGGAAACTTCTATATCAGTGCATGGCGGCAGGTCACTGCCAACCGTAAAAATGGCATGGCACTGAATTTCACCATCAATATGGATGCCCTGTTCGTAGAGGAACCGACAGATTATTCCAAGGAAACCGCATCCACCATCCTGTCCTCTGTTCCCAGTGAGGAAACCACCGAAGAAACCACGGTGCAGCCGAATATCATTGCAATCATGGATGAGACCTTCGCTGATCTGTCCATTCTCGGTGATCTGGGTCTGGAAAATACCAACGATGTCATGCCTTTTGTCCATTCCCTCAGCGGACAGGAAAATACCATTACCGGTCAGCTGGTTGTCCCGGCCTTTGGCGGCGGTACCTGCAATTCCGAATATGAATTTCTGACCAGCAATTCCTATGCCTTCTTCAAGGGCGGCAGCTATCCCATGCTGCAGTACATTCATGGGGATACTGAATCCATGGCTTCTGTCCTGTCTGAGCAGGGCTACAACACGGTAGGCATGCATCCCTACTATGGCTCCGGCTGGAACCGTAAAAATGCCTATCCGATGCTTGGTTTTGATACCTTCCTTGATATTGAGGATTTTGACGAAGAAACCACGGAATATCTCCGCCGGTATGTCAGTGACAATTCCTCCTTTGATAAAGTCATTGAAACCTACGAAAAAAACAATGCGGAATCGGATGATCCCTTGTTTATGTTCAACGTAACCATGCAGAACCACTGCGGTTATGATACTACCTATGAAAACTTCCCGGAAACTGTGGAGTTTGAGTTTGATTCCATTTATCCCTACACCAAGCAGTACCTGTCCCTGATTCAGGAGTCTGACCGTGCCATTGAGCGTCTGGTCAACTACTTCAGCGAACAGGAGGAGCCGACCATCATTGTCCTGTTTGGCGACCATATGCCGTACATCGAAAATTCCTTCTATAATCACCTGACCAACGGTTCCATGCGCACTGTAGCGGAACTTGAAATGGATAAGCACACAGTCCCCTTCTTTATCTGGGCAAACTATGATATCCGTGAAGAGGATTATGAAGATATTGGTCGCATCAGTGCCAATTACCTTGGGCCTCTGACCATGAAGGTTGCCGGTGCACAGCTGAGTGAGTACCAGGAATATGTATACAGCCTGAAGGAGCAGTATCCGGTGATTTCTTCTTCCGGCTGCATCAACAGCAACGGCGCATATGTCCCGCTGGATATGGCAGCTTCTGATCTGCATGACTACAAAATTGTCCAGTATCGCAATGTCTTTGACAACGATACGGAAACGCCTTCCTCCGGCAGCGGCGCAGCAGTCGGAAGCGGCGGTTAACCTGTGAACAAAGGATGGCTTATGCCATCCTTTTTCTTGTATGCCTTCCTCCTGTTTTTTCTATCGAAAAATTGCGGTAAACTAGCAGATAATTGCGAATCTTTTTTGTGTATGCTTGTTGTCGGCGTGCCGGACTGGTATACTATTGGTAACAATGATAAGGAGGCTTCCCTATGCAAAAGATTCGTATTGGTGTTGTCGGCCTTGGCGATATCAGCCATGTATACCTGACAAATCTGCAGAAATACAGCGACTATGTGACCATTGATGCCTGTGCTTCCCGCTCTCTGGAAAAAGCTCAGTACAAGGCAGATCAGTATGGCATCCCCCATGCCTATGCCAGCGCAGAACAGCTGATCCGTGAAGCAGATGTGGATCTGATCCTCAATCTGACTACCCCGGATATGCATTATCCACTGAATAAGCTGGCTCTGGAATGCGGCAAACATGTGTATACTGAAAAGCCGCTGGCTTTTACTTATGCTCAGGGCAAGGAACTGCTGGAACTGGCAGCATCCAAACAGCTGCGTATTGGCTGCGCACCGGATACCTTCCTTGGTGCCCGCCTGCAGACCTGCCGGGATCTGTTGGATGCCGGTACCATCGGTGAGGTTATCGGTGCCTCCGCCTTTGTCATTTATCATGGCGGTGAAACCTTCCATCCGAATCCGGCCTTCTTTTACCATGAGGGTGCGGGTCCGCTGATGGATATTGGCCCTTATTACATGACTGCCCTGCTCTCCCTTCTGGGACCGGTACAGTCCTGCTGTGCCATGTCCAAGCGCACCTTTGACCAGCGCCCGATTACCTCTGAACCCCGTCGGGGCGAAATCATTGATGTGGAAGTGGATACCTATACCACCGGTCTGATGCAGTTTGCTTCCGGTGCCATCGGCACAGCAATTTTCTCCTTTGATGTATGGGATTCCAATCTGCCACGCATTGAAATCTATGGCACCAAGGGAACACTGTGCCTGCCGGATATTGACCCGCTGGATGGCCCGAATATCTTCGGCGGCGATATCCTGCTGCGGACAGAGGAAAATTACCGTTGGTATCAGCAGCCCCGTGACTGGTTCGATGTGAAAAAGGACTGGATTCATGTGCCGGTAACCCGCCCCTTTGCCTCCACCAGCCATGCGGAAAACAGCCGCGGTATTGGTCTGGTAGATATTGCGCTGGCGATTGCAGAAGACCGTCCGGAGCGTGCCAGCGGCGCTATGGCCCTGCATTCTCTGGAGGTCATGGAAAAGATGCTGTCCGGTGCCAAGACCCGGCAGTTCGGTATCATGGAAACCACCTTTGAACGTCCTGCACCCCTTCCGGATGATTTCCCGGTACGATAATCTATTTTTTCTATCGCAATAAAAAAAGACGGCCGTTCCCCCAGCCTGTGCTGTTCGGAGCGGTCGTCCTGTATTTTTATCTCACGATTGCTGTTTTTTATCCATCTGAATCAGCCTGCGGATGGCTGTCACAGCAGCGCGAATGCCCCGCTCTGCTGCCCCCTCTGGTACATCCGGCTGTTCACTGTCATCATTCCACAGTACATTCAGAATGGCGCCGCAGCGTACATGCAGCACTGCGCCTGCGGTAAATAGGGCGGCGGATTCCATTTCACTGGCCAGCACGCCTGCGGCTGTCCATGCGTTCCATTTTGCCTGCAGCTGTCCGGCAATCGGCATGACCTGGGGGCGGATTTCCCCATAAAAACTGTCCTTGGACTGAATCACGCCCACATGGGTGCGATATCCCAGCGTCTCACAGGCATCTGCCAGCGCACGCACCACCGGATAGCTTGCCGCGGCAGGATATTCCAGCGGAAGGTATTCCCGGGAAGTGCCCTCCTGACGGACTGCTGCAGTTGCCACAACCACATCTCCGCCAAGCACAGCCCCATCGACACCGCCGCAGGTGCCCACACGGATAAAGGTATCCGCACCGCATTCCACCAGTTCCTCCAGTGCAATGGCTGCTGATGGCCCGCCGATGCCGGTAGAACATACGGTAACCCGTTCCCCGCAGAGACTGCCTGTCCAGACGTTAAACTCCCGGTTGGAGGAAACCGGATGGGCATCCTCCAGATAAGCAGCAATTGCCGCACAGCGTCCCGGGTCTCCCGGAAGAATGGCATACCGCCCGATGTCCTCAGCAGTACACTGCAAATGCATCTGTTTTCCATGAATCAGCATGTTTCATCCCTTGCTTTCTGTTCCATCCGCATGCAGGATATTGCGGATATTTTTCTCCGCCTTGCTGCGCGGTATCATAATCATATGTCCACAGCCTGTGCATTTCAGCCGGAAATCCATACCCACACGCAGCACTTCCCACTGCTTGCTGCCGCATGGATGGGCTTTTTTCATTGTCAGGATATCACCCAGACGAATATCCATTTCTCATCGCCT
>CAMBYS010000123.1 GCA_945872165.1 uncultured Clostridia bacterium
GGTACTGCTGGCACAGATCCAGAAGAAATTCCCGGATAAACATATTACATCCCTGCGATTTGACAGCGTACAGAACGATGAGATTTACTTCCAGATTGATCCGAAAAATCCACGGGATCAGGTAAAGATTCCCATGCCGCACCTGTGGCGCATGGAGGACCAGCTGAAGGATTCCGGTCTGCGTCCGAAGCTGGCGGGCTATGTGGTGATGAATGGCAGATGGGTACAGCAGTCTGGTATTTTAAATTGCCTGCTGCCCAAACAGCCGGAAAAGACAAGCGAGTAATATTGCACAAACATATCTATTTACATTTTTGTAAATTTATGGTATATTGTAAAAAACTAAGCTTGGTGAGTTAGGGGGAGACTCTATGAAATCCGGTCAATTTATAGCTTTGCTGATCTGTATTACCGTCTGTTTCGCCATGCTGTCTTTTTCCATTGTGTATGGTGCAACCATAATCAGCAATTCAGTATGCACCAACGGCAGTCTCATTTATGATGGCTTAATCATGATCTACAATGCATTGCCTGGTTAACGCAAAAAATCCCCGTTCCACATGGAACGGGGATTGCTTTTTGTGTAATACAAAAATTACAGAGCAGCCTTAGCCTTCTCAACCAGACCGGTGAATGCAGCCTTGTCGTTGACAGCCAGATCAGCCAGCATCTTGCGGTTGATGTCGATGCCTGCCTTCTTCAGACCGTTCATGAAACGGCTGTAGTTCATACCGTTTGCCTGTGCTGCAGCGGAGATACGGGTGATCCACAGTCTGCGGAAATCTCTCTTCTTCTGCTTACGGCCGATGTATGCGTAACGCAGGGACTTCATGACTGCTTCGTTTGCGGTACGGAACAGCTTGGACTTAGCGCCAAAGTAGCCCTTGGAAAGCTTCAGAATCTTCTTTCTTCTCTTGCGCGTCATCATTGCGCCCTTAACTCTTGCCATATTTCAAATGCCTCCAAAATTCAAATCGTAAGTGGTTTTTTCATCCTGCAATTAGCTGTACGGCAGCAGGCGCTTTACCTGTGCTACGTTGGTTGCATCAGCAAAGCCTTCCTTGCGCAGATGTCTCAGACGCTTGGTGGACTTCTTGTTCAGGATGTGACGGCGGCCAACATGTGCACGCTTGATCTTGCCAGTCTTTGTCATCTTAAAGCGCTTGGATGCGCCGCTGTGAGTCTTAATCTTAGGCATATTGTGTTCTCCTCTCTGATAGGGCTGCACCGGAATGGTGCAGTGATTGACATTTATGAATCAGATGTATCCGTGTTCGGAGCCTGCTGGGGCTTGCCGGACTTGCCTTTACGGCTGCCCTTCTTGCCGGCATCCTTCTTCGGATTATCCTTCTTCGGTCCCAGAAACATAATCATCTGGCGTCCTTCCAGCTTGGGGGACTTTTCCATACTGCCGATATCCGAGCAACTGTCGGCGAACCGGCGCAGCAGATCCAGACCGATGGAAGAATGGGTTACTTCACGACCGCGGAAACGGACGGAAACCTTTACCTTATTGCCTCCCTTGAGGAAGCGCTTGGCGTGGTTGACCTTTACATTAAAGTCATTCACGTCGATGCCGGGGCTCAGGCGAATTTCCTTGATCTCCACGACATGCTGGTTCTTTCTTGCTTCCTTCTCACGCTTTGCCTGCTCGAAACGGAATTTGCCGTAGTCCATAACACGGCATACCGGCGGAACGGCATTCGGTGCGATTTTCACAAGGTCAAGATTCTTTGCAGCAGCTGCTTCCATAGCCTTTGCCACTGGTACAATGCCAACCTGATTGCCGTCAGCATCAATCAATCTGACTTCCTTGTCGCGGATCTCTTCATTGATCTGGTGTTCCATACTGCTAATTGTTAAGCACCTCCAAACGGTTACACGAAAAAAATAAAAAACGGACGGAAAACACCGTCCGATACTGTTCCGCATAATCCGGAAACCATCTGAACCTCTCTGCCGCAGCGCGAGGTGAGGACGGTGAAGCCCTTCTTTCTTTTGCCTGTAATAGTATATCAGAGCCAACAGCCATTGTCAACAGAAAAATTTCTCTTTTTTTCTTCTCTGTTCCCGCACTTGACAGACACAGCTGAAATATGATATTCTGCCATGCAAGCTCAAAAAAATTTTCACCGTGCAAAACTTTTTTCCTGTCTTTTTATCACAAAAGTGTTGAAAATTTCGAGCAAATACGTTATGATATTGATACAGGATAACCAAATACCCGGTTATCCACGGAGGTTATTCCTATGAGCGAAGAATACAAGAACAATTTCGTCATCCTCACCGATGAAGATGGCAACGAAAAGGAATTTGAACACATTGACACCCTGGAGGACAACGGCACTGTCTATCTGGCATTCATTCCGGCTGAGCTGAATCTGGAAGAAGAAGCTGAGGTGGTCATCCTGAAAATCGTTGAGGAGGACGGCGAAGAGCTGCTGGCTTCCGTTGATGACGACGAGGAAAACCTCCGCCTGTACAACCTGTTTATGGATCGCCTGGAGGACATGTACGATGCTCCAGAGGAGGATGAATAAACCCGGTTTCCCCATCATATAATAGTATTGTGAAAACGCCCTGCGCGGTTTGACAGTCACCTTTTTTTAACCCACAATTAGTTTACGGGACCCCGATTGTTCCTGATATCGAGTGCAGGCCTCCCGCCTCGGCGGAAGTTGGAAGCGCAGACCTATCGGACAGGGGACCCACCTGCCGGAGCTGTGCAGGTTACTAATCTGGTGACATCGGCCGTGTGGGGTTTTTCTATGTCTGCGGTCATCCGCCTTTCATTGGTCAAATACCCAAATTTTCCTGTTTATTCTCCCGATTTCTCCATTATTTTTTATGAAATTTACTCTTTACAATCCCAATCAATCGGTGTATAATGTACAAAATAAACAAAGAGAAAGGAGCATGAACCATGGAAAAGATTTTAAAAATCCGCAGCTATGACCAGCATCCGGAAAAACCTGATATCGACGACCTGATCTACGGTGATGAACATCGCGTTTCCGAAAAGTAACGACCCGAACACTTTTGAAAACAGTTGAGATTCCACGCAGAGAGAGGCGTGGTTTTTTTCTACCAAAAATACAGAATCCGGTCATATGTCGGTTTTCAGATAGATCTGGTGAATTCATATCGCTGCATTCGCACCGTGCCCGCCCGGCACGGTGCTTTTTTTGGGTTTTACACATTTCCACAGAGTTTTGCACAGAGTTGAATTTTACCATCTCTTTACATTTTGTAATTATATTTTGGTTTTTCTACCAGCGATACGCAAAAACGCTCCCATACTGCCAATGCACAGCATGGGAGCATATTCATTCGTCTGTCAATGTGCCCGATCCAGATTGCGGTACTGAATGGCCTCCGCAATATGTGCCGCGGAAATCTGTTCCTCTCCGGCAAGGTCGGCAATGGTGCGGGCAAGACGAAGTACCCGGTCATAGCTTCGCGCCGTCATGCCCAGCCGTTGGAAGGCGGCATCCAGCAGTGCCTGTCCCGCCGCATCCGGCCGGCAATATTGTGCCAGCTGCGCCGGAAGCATGTCCGCATTGCAGGTGACACCGGTGCCCTGATAGCGCTCCAACTGACGTTTGCGTGCCGCAACCACCCGTTTCCGGATGGCTTCCGAGCTTTCCGCCGGTTTACGCTCTGCCAGATCCTTTAACGGCACCGGTCGGACATCAATCTGGATATCCATGCGATCCAGCAGCGGTCCTGACAGCCGGCTGCGATATGCCCGTACCTCCGACGGTGTACACCGGCATCTGCCGGAAGCATGTCCATACCAACCGCATTTACAGGGATTCATGGCGGCAATCAGCATGAATTTTGCCGGATAGGTCACCCGTCCTGCCGTTCGTACAATGGATACCACACCATCCTCCATGGGCTGGCGCAGCACCTCCAATGCATCCTTCCGAAATTCCGGCAGCTCATCCAGAAACAGCACGCCATTATGGGCAAGGCTCAGTTCGCCGGGCATCGGAATCCCTTTTCCGCCGCCGGCAATGCCTGCTGCACTGGTGGTATGGTGGGGCGAACGGATCGGACGGCAATCGGTGGCGGCAGCTGACTGCCCTTCTCCGATAACGGAATAAATGCGCACCACATCCATTTTCTCCTCCCGCGTCATAGGCGGCAGGATGGTACCGATTCGTTTTGCCATCATGCTTTTACCGGAGCCGGGTGAGCCGCTCATTAATATGTTATGTCCGCCGGCTGCCGCAATTTCCATGGCACGCTTTACATTTTCCTGTCCCATCACATCCCGGTAATCCGGCTGTCCTTCCAGTCCGGTCTGTATCCGGGGTTCCGGCTGATATGGTGTCAGGCTTTCCCGTTTCATCAGATGGTCAAGAATCTCCTTCACATGGGCGACGGCATAAATGACAAGGTCTTCTCCCAGCATGGCAGCCTCCGCCGCATTTTCCCTGGGCAGGAACAAACACCGTTTGCCTGCGTCACGCACTGCCATTGCCATGGACAATGCGCCCCGCACCGGGCGCAATTCACCGCTCAGGCTGATTTCTCCGATAAACACACTGTCCTCCGGCAATGGCTCTGTCAGCGTACCCAATGCGGACAGCAGTCCCAGAAGAATCGGCAGGTCGTACACCGCACCTTCCTTTTTAATATCTGCCGGTGCCAGATTGACGGTTTTCCGGCAGGGCGGAATCTGCATGCCGATGCTTCGTGCGGCGGTCATCACCCGTTCCCGGGATTCCTTCACAGCAGCCCCCGGCAGACCTACCAGGTCAAAGGAAGGTAATCCATTGCTCAGTCCGCATTCCACTGTGACCAGATACCCCTCAATTCCGTAAATTCCTGCAGAGTATACCGTTGATATCATGCCCTCATCCCCTTTTCTCTGTTTTACATACCTTTATATCCCCTATTTTACCGCAAACAGGATATATGCGCAATGCATGGAAATGGCTCCATTTTTAAATTGGAGCAAAGAATATCAAAATTCTACCAAAACAGCACAATGAATGATTCTTTTTCTTGTTTTTCCTGTTTTTTTGTGCTTTTTGCGTAAATTCTTTCGGTTTTGTGTTTACATCGGATTATTTTTTTGATAGAATAATTAAGGTTACGAGACAATGCAGCAGCAATGTCTTGTAGCCATGCTGCTTTTTGTATCAGCCCACTCCTGATCGTTCCGAAGCAGCATCTCACCGTTTGCAAAGCCAGGATATGCAGGCGGTTTATCTGAAATTTATATAGGAGGAACGATAAAATCATGGCAAGAAAAATGAAATCCATGGACGGCAATACCGCTGCGGCTCACGTATCCTATGCGTTTACCGAAGTAGCTGGTATTTATCCGATTACCCCGTCCAGCCCGATGGCCGATAACGTTGACCAGTGGGCAGCTGCCGGCAGAAAAAACATCTTTGGCACAACCGTTAAGGTTGTTGAAATGGAATCCGAGGCTGGCGCATCCGGTACCGTACACGGTTCTCTGGCTGCTGGTGCTCTGACCACCACCTACACCGCATCTCAGGGCCTGCTCCTGATGATCCCGAATATGTACAAGATCGCAGGCGAACTGCTGCCGTGCGTATTCCATGTTTCCGCTCGTACCGTTGCATCCCATGCACTGAACATCTTCGGTGACCATTCCGACGTTATGGCATGTCGCCAGACCGGTTTTGCAATGCTGTGCGAGACCAATCCGCAGGAAGTTATGGATCTGTCCGCTGTTGCTCATCTGGCTACCCTGAAGAGCCGCGTTCCCTTCATCAACTTCTTTGACGGTTTCCGTACCTCCCACGAAATCCAGAAGATCGAAGTTTGGGATTACGACGATCTGGCTGATATGTGCGATATGGATGCGGTAGAAGCATTCCGCAAGCGTTCCCTGAATCCGGAGCGTCCGGTAATGCGTGGTTCCCATGAAAATGGCGACGTATTCTTCCAGCATCGTGAAGCAAGCAACAAGTTCTATGAAGCAGTTCCGGGCATCGTTGAAGAGTATATGGATAAGGTCAATGCCAAGCTGGGTACTGACTACAAGCTGTTCAACTACTATGGCGCACCGGATGCAGAGCGTGTCATCGTTGCTATGGGCTCCATCTGCGACGTAGCAGAAGAAGTTATTGATTATCTGACTGCACAGGGTGAGAAGGTTGGTCTGGTAAAGGTTCGCCTGTTCCGTCCGTTCCGTGCAGACAAGCTGATTGAAGCGATCCCGTCCACTGCAAAGAAGATTGCAGTTCTGGACCGTACCAAGGAGCCGGGCTCCCTGGGCGAACCGCTGTACCAGGACGTTGTTACCGCTCTGGCACACGCAGGTATCTCTGCTACCATCACCGGCGGCCGTTATGGTCTGGGTTCCAAGG
>CAMBYS010000124.1 GCA_945872165.1 uncultured Clostridia bacterium
TTGGCCAATACCCTGCAGCCTGCCGGCAGCATGGCCTGCTTCACATTGTTCTGGGGCATCTCTCTGCCGATCTGTTCAAAAAATGCGGTAATCCGCCGCAGCGTTGGCTTGTGCAGCACCAGCTGTTTGCCAAATGCCTCTGCGATGGTTTCACGGGTCAGATCATCCAGTGTGGGGCCCAGACCGCCGGTGGTAATAATCAGATCCGACCGTTTGCGGGCAATGTCCAGCACTTCCTTCAGCCGTTCCGGATTGTCTCCCACTACGGTCTGATAATAGACATCAATGCCCAGCTCATTCAGACCCATGGAAATTACCTGCGCATCGGTGTTGACAATGTCACCCAGCAGGATTTCCGTGCCTACTGCAATCATTTCTGCTTTCATCTGCATTCCCTTCTTTCCGAAATCCACAAAAAAAACGGACAAATGCCATACCATCCGTCCGCTTCCGGCAGGACTGCTCCTGCCAGTATATCATACATATTGGTCTTTTCTCTGTCGGTTTATGCGAGTTGCTGCAAGGATATTGTATCACACCCTCCAGTTTTTGGCAAGTGGTGCAAAAATGGGGCTCTATGACAGGAATCTGCACATAAAAGCCCCATTGATGCATGTTATTTCAAGGATTATGCGTGGGGAATGATGGTATGCGCCGCAATCTCCGTGCTGATGGTTGCCAGATCAGCATAGGACAATCCATGCACATCCCCATGTCCGGTAATTCGGGCAAACATCTCCAGCTCCCTGCGGGAAACCTCCAGATAATTTGCCACACGCTGTGCCGCTGCATCCACATCCAGCCGTCTGCGCAGGGTTTCATCCTGAGTGGCAATACCCGCCGGGCATGCACCGCTGCCGCAGATACGGTACTGCTGACAGCCTGCCGCAATCAGGGCACCGCTTGCCACTGCAATGGCATCCGCACCCATGGCAAGTGCCTTGGCAAAGTCCGCTGATACCCGCAGTCCGCCGGTAATCACAATATCAAAGGAGGCATTGTGCTCCGTGCGGTATTTCCATGCCCGATACAGGGCATAAATCGTGGGAATGCTTGTAGCTTCCCGAAGGAAAAACGGGCTGGATGCGGTTGCGCCGCCTCTGCCGTCCAGTGTCACAAAATCCGCTTCCGCATAGACACAGCAATCCAGATCCGCTTCGATCTGGCCTGCGGCAATCTTGATGCCCACAGGCCGTCCGCCGGAACGCTCCCGCAGCATGCGAACCATTTCCTTCAAATCCTCTTTCGAGTTGATTTCCGGGAATTTGCTGGGGCTCTGGATATCCTGTCCCTGCTGCTTGCCGCGGATGGCAGCAATTTCCGCCGTTACCTTTTCACCGGGCAGATGTCCGCCCATACCGGGCTTGGTACCCTGGCCGATTTTGATTTCAATGGCATCCGCCTGCTGAAGAATTTCATCGGTCACGCTGTACTTGTTGGGCACATATTCAAAGATATACTTATATGCCGCCTGCCGTTCCTCCGGCAGGACACCGCCTTCACCGCTGCACATGGCAGTTTTCGCCATAGCAGAGCCCTTTGCCAGTGCCGTCTTGGTTTCCTTCGACAGGGCACCAAAGGACATATGGGAGATGTATACCGGGCTTTCCAGCACCATAGGCTTTTTGGCATGCTTGCCAATCACAGTCCGGGTATTTACCGGTGCGTCATCCTCCATGGGCAGGGTATGCAGCTGGGCACCCAGCAGCAGGATGTCATCCCAATTCGGCATAGGCATCCGGGTGGACATTGCTGCATGGATGGACTGACCTGTGACTGCCATTTCATGGATTTCCGCCATATAGCGGTTATCCGGGTCCTTCCGTACAATCGCCGGGTCATAGCTTAAATTCTTCTGTGCAGGCTGTGCCGGTACTTCTTCCTCCGGACGGTCATCCTCCACATAGATAAACTTTTCCCGGGGCTGATGGCACATGGGACATTCCTTCAATTCGGTAATGCTGTAGCCTTCCTTCTGCTCATCAAACAGATGGCCACACACACCGCAGCGATAAACAGCCATCAGTAATTTTCCTTACGTACTTCAAAGAATGCCTGGGGATGATTGCATACCGGGCATACCTCCGGTGCCTGGGTGCCTACGACGATATGACCGCAGTTCCGGCATTCCCATACCTGTACGCCGCTCTTTTCAAATACCTGCTTGGTTTCCACATTGTTCAGCAGGGCACGGTACCGCTCCTCATGGGACTTTTCAATGGCTGCTACGCCGCGGAACTGAGCTGCCAGCTCGGTAAAGCCTTCCTCTTCTGCTTCACGTGCCATACGATCATACATATCGGTCCATTCTGCATTTTCACCTTCTGCAGCATGCAGCAGATTTTCCGGGGTATCGCCCAGCTCGCCCAGTGCCTTGAACCACAGCTTGGCATGCTCCTTCTCATTTTCCGCTGTCTTTAAAAACAGCTCTGCAATCTGCTCATAGCCTGCCTTCTTTGCCACGGAAGCAAAATAGGTATACTTGTTTCTTGCCTGGGATTCACCTGCAAATGCTTCCCACAGATTTTTTTCGGTCTTAGTGCCTGCATACTTGTTTGCCATTACCATTTCCTCCTATGCTTTTCCTGTTTTCCGGGTGGAGCAAGCTGTGCTGCCCACACTGCGGGAACTCTCTTCTCTATCTATAAATTGGTAATTATTATTATATTCCTGTGCATCCTCGTTGTCAAATAAAACATTTTATACAAATACAAAAAAAGAGCGCATATACCGCTGTACATGCGCTCCCAGTATATTCTGTTGCAATTTAACCGATAGTTGCCAGAGCAGAGCCCGGAATAATGCGTCCCAGCTCATCATATTCATAGAAGCCCTTACCGGTCTTCTGGCCCAGATGCTTTGCACGCACCATCTTCTTCAGCAGGCGTGCCGGACGATACTTGGCATCAAAGGTCTCATGGTACATAACTTCCATAATTGCCAGGCAGACATCCAGACCAATCAGGTCACCCAGAGCCAGCGGACCCATCGGATGGTTTGCACCCAGCTTCATGGCAATGTCAATGCCTTCTACCGAAGCCAGACCTTCCTCAAAGATACCGATTGCTTCGTTAATCATCGGGATCAGCAGACGGTTTACAACGAAGCCCGGTCCTTCAATTACTTCTACCGGAACCTTGTCGATATCGGTTGCAATGTCCTTGACACGCTCTACCATTTCATCGGTGGTGGTCATGCCCGGGATAACCTCAACCAGCTTCATGACAGCTGCCGGGTTAAAGAAATGCATGCCGATAATCGGACGGGTCAGCTCGCCGCTGATTTCCGTGATGGACAGGGAAGATGTATTGGAAGCGACCAGAGCATCCGGACGGCAGATGTCTTCAATCTGCTTCAGCAGCTTCATCTTTGCCTGCAGGTTCTCAATCGCCGACTCAATAATCAGGTCTGCATCACGGCAGCCATCAATATCTGTGATGGTAACCTTGCTGTCGATTTCTTCAAAACGTTCCTGGGTAATTCTGCCCTTTGCCACCATACGCTTCAGCGGCTTCTGGAACAGGGCACGCTTCTGCTCAAAGCCCTTGCCGGAAACCACACAGAGGCTGACGTCATAACCCTCTGCCTGTGCGAATGCCTGTGTGATGCCCAGGCCCATAATGCCCGATCCAACTACTGCTACTTTCATACCATAACCTCATTTCATTACATGCATCCAAACGGGATGATCCATTGTTTTGTTCAACGCTATCCTATTCAGCTGGTTTATTTGTATGTTATTTTTTTAACAATCACAATGAGACTATAGCATGTTTTTCCGTTTTTTTCAAATCCGACCAATCGAGTTTTGACCGGAATTTTCCGTCAATGCGACTAGCATACTCTACAAAAAGAACCAGAAATTCACCATTTTCCGGTGCATCCCTGATTCTTTATTCGTTATTATGCATAATTCCATTGGGTTATATTTCACTATATTGTGCAGTTTATAGATTTTTCCTTCATGCGGCGGAAATTTTTGATGGTTTTCCTGCATATTCTCCCAATGCAGCATATCGCGGGTTTTTTTCTGCTTCTTTCAGACCGTCTGATTACAGCACAACACACTCCACGCCTTCCAGTGCCTTTGCCACCAGTGCTTCCACATCCAGTGCACGCTCCGCTTCCTCTACCTTGAATTTCTTCGGACGGGTCAGCGGATGCTTGGGCGTGAATACGGTGCAGCAATCCTCATATGGCAGAATAGAAGTTTCAAAGGTGTCGATTTTACGGGAAATCTGGACAATTTCCTCCTTATCCATACCGATCACCGGACGGAATACCGGCAGGGAACAAACCGCACCGGTTACATTCATGGCTTCCATGGTCTGAGATGCCACCTGACCCAGGCTTTCACCGGTAATCAGTGCACCGGCATCATGCTCCCGTGCCACTTCCTCTGCCAGACGCATCATAAACCGGCGCATAATCAGGGTAAACATATCCTCCGGGCAGTTGTCGCGGATAGCTTCCTGAATTTCGGTAAACGGTACCACATATACCTCCATGCGACCTGCATAATGGGTCAGCTGTTCTGCCAGCGCCATAACCTTTTCCTTTGCACGCTCGGAGGTATAGGGATAGCTGAAGAAATGTACGGCACACAGCTCCAGTCCACGCTTTGCCATCATATAGCCTGCTACCGGGGAATCAATGCCGCCGGACAGCAGGAGAGCTGCCTTGCCATTGGTGCCCACCGGCATACCGCCCGGACCCGGAATCTTGCCTGCATGCACATAGGCAGCCTTATCCCGCACTTCGATGTTGACCCGCAGATCCGGATTGTGCATATCCGGAATCAGATTTTCATATTTGTCATCCAGATCTCCGCCAATCTGCTGGCAGATCTGAATGGAATTCAGCGGGAATTTTTTATCCGAACGCTTGGCTTCCACCTTAAACCGTTCCGCACTTTCCAGCTCATCCGCCAGATACGTATTGACAGTCTCCCAGATGGCATCCATGCTCTTTTCACACACAGCGGCACGGCAGATAGCAGCGACGCCGAATACATTGAGCACTGCTTCCAGTACCTCATCCATATCCACGCCGTCCGCAGGTTCAATATAAATCGTGGACTGCATGATATATACCTTACACTTGCCCACCTTTTCCACACGGCGGCGCAGGTTGGCAATCAGACGGCTTTCAAACCGGCGGCGGTTCAGACCCTTGAGCACGACCTCGCCCAGCTTCAACAGCAAAACTTCTTTCATATACAAAACCTCGTTTAATTGACATAAATTTCGATGATTCATCTGCTATCTTAGCACAGCACATGCGGGTTTGCAAGAAAAAGCGCGCACCATTTCTGATGCGCGCCTGCGGTATTCATTATCTTCTTCTCAGCAGAACGGCAAAGACGAAGCAAAGGATAATCGCCAACAGATATGCAATTTCCACCGCATATAATGGAATGGGAAATTCCCATGCTAATGTTGCATCCCACATGGCATACCATATAGCTGCAATTCCGACATAAATCAGCGCAAAGCCTGTTGCTTGCAAAATCCCACTTTTATGCGATTCATTTTTCAGTGCCCAGCCGATGCAGCAAATCGTTGGAAGTAGCAGAAACAGCAGAAACAATGTGAACGGATACCACCAGTCCGACCAGTCAATATCAACAATTGGCATAATAACAAACAGCTTATTCAGAACGATCATCACGATAGTTGAAATAAAAATCGCAATTTTATAGGTTCTCCTGTCCCAATGTCCCCTTTTCATGATAGCGCACCTCCTTCTCTCGGATAGAAATGATTTGTTATGACACAATATTATCTAGCCGTTTGATTAAACACGTCATCGTATGTCTGCATATAATCCCACAGCTTATGATCGCCAGGAAAATATATCACATTATCATGTTTGAATGTGCCTTCGCCTACCGTGACGTCAAGCAGAATTTCCTCGTTTTCGGCTTCAAAAATGATACGATACGTCCAGCCACCTCTCGGCGAAATTCTTTGGGTAAGATAAAATCTTTTTTCCATCATATCCCGCACGTTTTGAATTTCTTCCGGATCGGTGATGGTAATTCTCGTTCCCGTATTGCCGGATTGCAGAATCATCGTTGTCGCTTTATCCAGATCTGCCGGAAACGGTTTCACACGAATACCTTTCGCATACACACATACAATCAGCAGGAGCAGACCGAGTAAAACAATCCAACGTTTTTTCATAAACACACTCCTTGTCAAACTGTATATCACTTTTCATGATGTTCTTAAACGCTTTTGCCTCTATTTGATTTTGACTATTCATCGGACTCACCCCATCCCCAATATCATCCCTTGTTCCCCGGTTCTTTTACTCCT
>CAMBYS010000125.1 GCA_945872165.1 uncultured Clostridia bacterium
AGTGTGAGGAAGGCTTCATTTTCCCATGCAAGCAATACATCGCCCTGCTTGTTTTCTACAAAAGAAGTAGTGGAACCGCGTGCACCGGAATCCAGCACCAGAACATTTTCATACAATGTCTTCATGCTCTGTTCGATTTCTGCCTCGCTCTGTCCTTGCTTTTCAAAGTAGTACCATGCCGCCAGATAGTTCCAGCGTGCACCGCCGGAGGTCTTGGGATTCGGGGTAATGACACCCACATCCTGATTCAGCAGGTCATCCCAGTCCTGAATGTTCTTCGGATTTCCCTTGCGTACCAGGAACACAATGGTCGAGGTATACGGTGCGCTGTCGTTATCAAATTCTGCCGTATAACCGTCCTCAATCAATCCGGCATCCCGAACTGCGTCCACATCGCCTTCAAGAGCCAGTGTGACCACATCGGCTTCCAGACCATTGGCAACCTCCAGCGCCTGTTTGCCGGAACCGCCATGGGACTGGGTGATTTCAACATTCTGACCGGTTTCTTCCTTCCAATGGGAAGCAAACAGCTCATTATATGCCTGATACAACTCTCGGGTCGGGTCGTAGGATACATTGGTAATCTCTACGGTATCGCCTGCTGCCGTTGCAGCAGAGCCATTGCTTTCGGATGTATTGCCGCAGCCGGAAAGCAGGCCGGCGGATAATGCGGATGCGAGTAAAATTGCGGATAATCTGATTCTCTTTTTCATCATAAACTCCTTTTATGCATATCAATAATAGTGGATTGTGTCTGTCTTATCATCTGTGTGGTGACAACACATTCGTTTCAGCAGGCTCTTACTGCTCGGCGGATAGGTGAATTTCATCGTTGTCATCCCTCCTGTTTCTTTATTTCCTATTTAATTTGCAGGAATACTATGTTTAACATGTTCTCTATTATATGCATGCCCCCACGCCTATGCAAGTACCCTTTTGACATTCTGAAAAAAGTCATGGAATTTTTCTGGTTTTCCGAATTTTTTACCACATTTTTCATGCTGTTTTCGTGTTTTACGGTAACATTTCCTGCTTTTTCGCAAAAAAACAGCCTGTCAGAGGAGTTATGTTCTCCCCTGGCAGGCGGATCGCATATGCAATTAAATCTGGTAATCACCCTGGCTCTGTCTGCGGAACTGTGACAATGGCGCACCATACCGTTTGCGGAAAATACGTGAAAAATAATTCACGTCCTTATATCCAAGCTGTGCGCTGATTTCATAGATTTTCATGTCTGTGTGGGATAACAGATACCGGGCACGCAGCATCTTGATTTCAGCAACATAGCTCTGATAGGAACGTCCCAGCTGTGCCCGGAACATTTCACTCAAAGCGGTGCGGCTGAGAAAATGGGCTGAGGCAATATCCTTCTGCAGACAGCCTCCATCCACATGCTCCAAAATATCCTGTAAAATCTCCTGCAGGGCAGGATCCTCTGTATGGGGCTGCAGGACGGCCAGTGTGTTACTCAGTTCTACCAGCCGGCGGCGGCAAAAGCTGCATACAGCATGGTTATCCGTACTGCTCATCCAATCCAGCGCCTCATAGCTGCTCTGATCCTGAAACTGATGCAGCCACGGACGCTCTGCAAATATCTGGTCAATGACAGCCTGATACACCCGCCGGATTTCCACATCCCGCTGAATGGCTGTATCTGCTCCCCGGTCCGCCACAATGGCATCAAATATGGTACCCAGATCTCCCTGTCCCATATGCTGTACCAGCTGTGTGCATTCCTGTAAATGCTGATTTTCCGTCAGCTTCAGCTTTTCCTGCGCCCGGAAAATCAGCGGCAGCAGCGTATCTGCGGTCAGAGGCCGAAGCAGATAATCAAATGCACCATATATAATACCCTGCTGTGCGTATTGGAAATCAGGAAAATCACTTGTCAGCACAACCAACGGGCATAGCTTTTCCTTTCGGATTCGGCGGAGCAGTTCCAGCCCATCCAGTCCGCTGAGCCGCAGGTTGACCAGCACCAGATCAAATGCTTGCTCCTGCAACAGCCTGAGGGCACTCCTACCATCACGGACAGTGGTTGCCGCCGCATAATCGCTGATTTCATCCCACACCGGGCTGTGCAGCTGATCCACTGCTTCCAATATGTTCAATCGTTCCATTTCGTTCTATTCCTATCGTTTTGATATGTAATTATAGCATACTATATCTTTTCCGTTTTGACAAGGAATTTTTTCCATTATTGCTGAAATGCCGTTTCATCCGCCATTCTATCCGCTTTCAGTTCCCATTTCATCACATATTCCCTCTCACCGGTACTGCTGTCAGTTTCCTGGGACTGGATATAGAACTGTTCTCTCAGATAAAACTGTACTGCCCGCTGGTTTTTCCGATAGGCATGCAGGGTCAGGCATGATTTTCTCTTTTTGACATAATCCAGCAGTTGCTTGCCTATTCCTTTGGACTGAAGGGTGTCCTGTACAAACAGCCCGGCAATCTCCTGCTCCATCAGTCCGATGAAGCCTGCAATATGTCCATTCTGTTCATATACATATACCTCTGCCTGCGGCAGCATCTGCTTTACTATATCATAGTTTTCTTTCCAGTACTCAGCCGGAATAAAGCTGTGTGCCTGCAGGTTGGTATTGAGCCAAACAGATAGAATCTCTGTCAAATCTGTTTCATTCAGGTGTCGAATCATATGGTATCTCCTGTTTTCTTTTCTGCCATGATAGCATATTTTCCCTTATTCTGCAATGACATAAGCATGCATGTTGGCATATATCTCAAAAAGTCCCGATTTTTATGCTTGACAGGTATTATCTCCTATGTTAAAATTTGCTTGTTTTTTGAAAGGATACATAGAAGAGTCTTTTCAAAGCAATTATTCTGGACCACTCCTTCAGGAGTCAAGGCCATACGGACAGCCGGGTCCACTGCCGATTGGCAGCCATTTGTGCTGCCTTATTGATTGAGTTAAAAGCTCAAATTTTATAAGTTGGTTACTTCATAACCGAAATGTGCTGTATGCACAGACTTGTGAAACGGTCAATAAGATAAGAGTAGTAAAAGTATGATTGCTATATAGACTCTGATATTCCGTCTGATCTGAAACCCTCCGCTGCATCCCTATTCGGGATGATTGGAACGATGCCCCATAGCGGCTCTGTCCTGCCTCCATAACAGGGGGAAGCAGAATCTTTTTTCAGTCTTTTACGCAAGCTTGTGTACACAACACAGCTTGCGTTTTTTATTTTTCCGGTAACCAACCAGTCAGGAGGGCAAAGAATGAATGTGAATCGAACCCGTCTGGATCAGAGTCAGGCTCCTATTTACGAAGCATTGGAAACGTTCCGGAAAATGCGGGTCGTCCCCTTTGATGTCCCCGGCCACAAACGCGGACGGGGCAATCCGGAGCTGACCGCATTTTTAGGAAAACAATGTGTCAGTGTGGATGTAAACAGCATGAAACCTCTGGATAATCTCTGTCATCCGGTTTCTGTGATCCGTCAGGCAGAGGAACTGGCAGCGGATGCCTTTGGCGCAGCCCATGCATTTTTGATGGTTGGCGGTACCACCAGCTCTGTACAGAGTATGGTATTGACCGCCTGCAAACGCGGTGATGAAATCATTTTGCCACGCAATGTCCATCGTAGCGTCATCAATGCACTGGTTTTATGCGGTGCTGTACCGGTTTATGTCAATCCGGAGGTGGATCATCGCCTGGGTATTTCCCTTGGCATGCAGCGGGAACAGGTTGCCAAAGCCATTGCGGAGCATCCCAATGCCGTTGCCGTGCTGGTAAACAATCCAACCTATTATGGCATTTGCAGTGACCTGCGTGCCATTGTGAAAATGGCACATGATGCGGGTATGCTGTGTCTGGTGGATGAAGCCCATGGTACCCACTTTTATTTTGGTGGCGGACTGCCGGTATCCGCTATGGCAGCCGGTGCTGATATGGCTTCTGTTTCCATGCACAAAAGCGGCGGCAGCCTGACCCAGTCCAGCCTGCTGTTAATCGGTCCCAAAGTTCATGCGGGTTATGTCCGTCAGATTATCAATCTGACCCAGACCACCTCCGGCAGTTATCTGCTTATGTCCAGTCTGGATATCAGCCGACGGAATCTTGCCCTGCGCGGACGGATGGTATTTCATCAGGTCGCAGATATGGCGGAATATGCCCGGCAGGAAATCAATGCCGTAGGCGGTTATTATGCCTTTGGCCGTGAGCTGATGAATGGCAATTCGGTTTTTGATTTTGATACCACCAAGCTCAGTGTGCATACGTTGGATATCGGTCTGGCTGGTATTGAAGTGTATGATATTTTACGGGATGAATATGATATTCAAATTGAATTTGGTGATATCGGAAATATTCTGGCTTATCTCTCCATTGGTGACCGTGCACAGGAGCTGGAACGTCTGGTCAGTGCGCTGGCAGAAATTCGCCGCCGTTACCAGACCGATGGCACCGGTCTGCTCAATCAGGAATACATTGACCCGGAGGTGGTTGCCAGCCCACAGGAGGCCTTTTATGCCGATAAGGTCAGCCTGCCGCTGGAGGAAAGTGAAGGGCGTGTATGCAGTGAATTTGTCATGTGTTACCCGCCCGGTATTCCGATTCTTGCTCCCGGCGAACGGATTACCGCTGAAATTCTGGAGCATATCCGTTATGCCAAGGAGAAAGGCTGTAATATGACCGGTCCGGAGGATCCTGACCTGAAACAGATCAATGTACTGGCATGAGAGGAGGCAACAGCATGGAAATGTGGTTCAGTGAATTTCACACACCGGATGTCAAGCACAGCATCCGGGTCAACAAGCATTTATATTCCAGACAAAGTGATTATCAGCGCATTGATATCTTTGATACGCCGGAATTTGGCCGTGTCCTGACGCTGGATGGCAATGTAATGCTGACCGAACGGGATGAATTTATCTATGATGAGATGATTACCCATGTTCCTATGGCAGTCCATCCCGGCATCAAGGATATCCTTGTCATTGGCGCCGGTGACGGCGGTGTCCTGCGGGAACTGACCCGTTATGACCGGGTAAAACGCATTGATCTGGTGGAAATGGATCCGCAGGTTGTAGAAGCCTGTCGTACTTATCTGCCCAGCAATGCCTGTCGTATGGATGACCGCCGGGTACATATTTATTTTGAAAATGCCCTGAAATTTATTCGCCGCTGTGAAGCGGAATATGACCTGATTATTGTGGATTCCACCGATCCCTTCGGTCCGTCGGAAGGTCTGTTTACCCGTGAATTCTATGGCAACTGCTATAATGCACTGCGGGAGGACGGCATTATGGTCAATCAGCAGGGCAGCCCGTTTTATGCAGAAGACGCCAATGCCATGCAGCGCAGCCATAAGCGTATCGTGCGCACCTTCCCCATCAGCCGGGTCTATCAGGCACATATTCCCACCTATGCGGCAGGATACTGGCTGTTTGGCTTTGCCAGCAAAAAATATCATCCCATTGACGATCTGGACAGTGAATCGTGGAATGCTTTGAATCTGTATACCCGTTACTATACCACCAGACTGCATAAAGGTGCCTTCTGGCTGCCTGCTTTTCTGGAGGAAATGCTGCAGGAGGTGGAGGACTGACCCATGCTGAAGCCCAATATTGAAACTTTTATCGGCTGTGAATCGGATTATTCCGAAGCTGCCATCGTTCTCTATGGCGCACCATTTGATTCCACTACCAGCTTTCGCCCAGGTGCCCGGTTCGGGCCCTCTGCCATGCGGCATGAAAGCTTTGGTCTGGAAACCTACAGCCCCTATCAGGACGCCGATCTGACAGACTGCCGCATTTTTGACAGCGGTGACATGGAGCTGTGTTTTGGCAGCGCGGAAGCTGCATTACAGGATATTCAGGATCGTGCTGCTACCATTCTGCAGGATGGCAAGCTGCCACTGCTGTTAGGCGGGGAACATCTGATAACGCTGGGCGCAGTACGTGCAGTCCTGCAGCAGTATCCCAACCTGCATATCATTCATTTTGATGCCCATGCTGACCTGCGGGAGAACTATCTGGGTGCTAAACTAAGCCATGCCTGTGTGCTGCGGCGATGCCATGACCTGCTGGGAGATGGACGCATCCATCAGTTCTGCATCCGCAGCGGTGACCGAGAGGAATTCCGGTTTGCAAAGACACATACTGAACTGCATCCCTTCTGCTTTGACGGACTGGAGCAAACGGTTGCTTCTCTTCGTGCGCAGGATGTGCCGGTCTATTTTACCATAGATCTGGACTGTCTGGATCCCTCTGTATTCCCGGGCACCGGAACACCGGAGGCTGGCGGTGTCAGCTTTCTCCAGCTATTGGAGGCAATCCGTACCGTATGTA
>CAMBYS010000126.1 GCA_945872165.1 uncultured Clostridia bacterium
TGATGATAAAATGGCGGATGCACGCCGTGCATTGGATTGGGATGCACAGTATGCCTGTGCACTGGACCCGGAGACCGCACGCAGCATCCGCAGCAGCCGGATGCCGGAGGATGACCACAGCGATACCTGCAGCATGTGCGGTAAGTTCTGCGCGGTACGCAGCATGAACAAGGCACTTGCAGGCGAGTATATTGATATTCTGTAATCAAACATAGCAGAGAGAAACAGCAGCTGTAGCAATACGGCTGCTGTTTTTTCTGTTGTCAGGCGGGATCGTGACAAATTCAGGAATAAATGTCTTGCAGAAAAGCAGAAGCAACCGTACAATAGAGACAGAGAGAATTAAGATAAAATAAAGAGATATTAAGAGGGAAAAGGGGTGGAAGTCATGACGAAGAAACGGGTTTTTGATATTATTCAGGTAGGACATGACACAGATATTCCCAGCCGGATATTTGATATGTCTTTTATTCTCATGGTACTGACCAATCTGTTTATTGCATTGTTTGAGACCTTTGATGCATCCGGGCCATATCTGGAGCTGCTGGATATGCTGGAGCTGTTTACCGTTGTATGCTTTGGCGTGGAATATGTCCTGCGGGTCTGGACTGCGGAATATCTGTATCCGGCGATGAGCCGAAAAAAGGCAGTGCTGTATTATGTGGTCTCCTTCAGCGGTATCATAGATTTACTGTCCTTTTTTCCCTATTTTCTGCCGATGTTTTTCCCCACCGGTGTGGTAGCCTTTCGTATGTTCCGGGTCATCCGGATTTTTCGGTTGTTCCGTGTCAATGCCTATTATGATGCATTGAATGTCATCAGTGATGTCATCCGCAGCAAGAAGGATCAGCTGTTATCTTCCATTTTTATTATTCTGGTCATGATGGTGGGAGCATCGTTATGCATGTACAGTCTGGAGCATGAGGTGCAGCCGGATGTATTTCAGAATGCGTTTTCCGGCTTCTGGTGGGCAGTATCCACTCTGCTGACGGTTGGATATGGAGATATTTACCCCATCACCATAGCCGGACGGATTTTTGGCATTGTCATTACTTTTCTTGGCGTAGGTATGGTTGCCATCCCTACCGGTATTCTTTCCGCAGGCTTTGTGGAGCAGTATACCCGGCTGAAAAGCTTCCATGATTATTCACTGGAAGCAGATATCCGGTTTGTCCGTCTGGAGGTCAGGGAAGATCATCCATGGCTGGGACAGAAAGTAAAAGATCTCCCCTTGCCGCCGGGATTGATTCTGGCCATTATCCAGCGGAGGGGAGATGTTGTAGTACCCCGGGGCGATACTGTGATTGCACTGCATGACCATATCGTACTGGGAGCAGAAGGATATCAGGACGATGTGGGGATTGCACTCAAGGAAATCATCCTCAAGCAGCACCATCCATGGGCAGGACAAAAGATTCAGGATCTGGACATTTCCCGCCAGACACTGATTGTCATGGTACGCCGGGAGGGCAAAGTTCTTATTCCAAATGGTGAACTGGAGCTGCAGGCAGGGGATACGGTTTTGCTGTACTCCAGAAAAAACATTCAAAATGCAAAAAAGGTAAATATATAGCCGAAAAGGCTTATGGGGTGGAATAACCAGTTTGCCAGTTCACAACATTGTGCAATGGCTGACCGGCCAGATAACAGGACAGATTGTCACTGCAGATGCGGAAGATTTTATCCTCTGTCAGAGGGGAATGGTGGAAGCTGGGACCGGCAATATGCGGGGTCAGCACTACGCGGTCAAAGGACCACAACGGATGATCCACAGGCAGAGGCTCCGGGTCAGTGACATCCAGCACTGCGCCCAACAGATGGCCGTTGGCTATCACATCCGCAAGTGCATTGGTATCAATCAGTGTGCCGCGACCCACGTTGACGAGGACAGCCTCCGGTTTCATTCGCATCAGCCGTTCACGGTTCAGCAGATGAACGGTTTCCGGTGTATGGGGCAGGCAGCAGACAACAATATCTGCCTGTGCCAGCAGCGCATCCAGGGCATGCATGCCAGTCATGGCATCAAAGCCTTCCGGAAGGTCACATACCGTGCGCCGGATGCCTGTTACCGTAGCACCAAAGGCCTGCATGCGCCGGGCAATGTTTTCTCCAATGTCACCGGCACCGAGGATCAGCACTTCACTGCCTTCTATGGTACGTTCTGGGCCGCAGTCCTGCCAGACAGCCAGCTGCTGCTGTTCCCGATAGGAGGAAAGATGCCGGAACAGGGACAGAATACCGGCAAATGCATATTCTGCAATGACGGAACCAAAGGCGCCGGAAGCAGTGGTCAATGTGACCTGTTCGGGAAAACCGGGGAAACGGGTATACATATCTGCTCCGGCACAGGTCATTTGTACCCACTGCAGTCTGGTGCAGTCCTGCAGCATGGGGATAGCCGGTTGACCGATGATAACCTCTGCGGATTCGATGTCCGACAGGGAAGGATGTTCATTGTAAATAAAGTGGCAGCTGCCCTGAGCGGCTTGTTCAAGCATTTCTCTGTGCTCCCGTCGGCAGGGTGCCATAACCAGAATCTGTTTCATATGCAGCCTCCTTTTATAGCTTATAGTATATTTTTTATTGTATCACATATGGAGCAAACCCACAATGTAAAAAAGAGGGAGGAAAGAGGCGGTTTGCATTGGGAACAAAAGTGTAGTACAATGAATCAATACGAAAAAGGATGGAACATGGTATTTTGAATGAAACTGTGTGGAAATGAGGATAACGGATGAAAGTATTGAGTGTTGTAATTCCGTGTTATAATTCGGAAGCTTATATGGAAAAGTGTATTGAATCTATTCTGCCGGGAGGAAAAGAGGTAGAAATATTGATTGTGGATGACGGTTCCTCCGACCGCACGGCAGAGATTGCGGATGCCTATGCGGCAAAATATCCGGAGATTGTCCGTGCTATCCATCAGCCCAATGGCGGACATGGAGCTGCTGTCAATACCGGACTGCGCCATGCCACCGGTATGTATTTTAAAGTGGTGGACAGCGATGACTGGCTTGATCCGGACAGCTATGAACGGGTACGCAAGCGTCTGTGCACCCTGATCCAGCTGAAGAACCTGCCGGATATGTTTATAGCAAATTATGTCTATGAAAAGGAAGGGGCACGGCATAAGACCGTCATGCGGCAGACGGGATTCCCCAAAGAGCGCATGTTTGGCTGGAAGGATATCAAACATATTTTCAAGGGACATTACATCCTGATGCATTCGGTGATTTACCGGACAGAAATGCTGCGGGAATGCGGATTGGAGCTGCCGGAGCATACCTTCTATGTGGACAATATCTATGTTTACAAGCCGCTGCCCTATGTGAAAAAGATGTATTACATGGATGTGGATCTGTATCGCTATTATATCGGCCGTGAGGATCAGTCGGTAAATGAAAAGACCATGATCCGGCGGATTGACCAGCAGATTCGCGTCAATCAGATCATGGTGCATGATGTCAACCTGCTGGCTGTACCTGACCGCAAATGCCGCAGATATATGTTCAATTATCTGGAAATTGTCACAACAGTTACCGTTGCCATGCTGCTGCTTTCCGGGACAGAGGAAAACCTGAAAAAGCGGGATGAACTGTGGCAGTATATTGAGCAGACTGACAGGGGATTGTATCACATGCTGCGCCATAGCGTTATCAGCAGTGTCATGAATCTGCCCGGTAAAGGTGGTCAGCACATTGGCCGTGCAAGCTACCGCATTGCACAGAAGGTAGTCGGGTTCAACTGAGCCGGAAAAAAGATTCATCAAAAGAAAAAGACTGCCGGGACAGGCTTCAGAAGTGTTTCTGCGCCTCCCGGCAGTTTTGTATTTGTTTCAGCTATGCCTTAGTCCTTGGCAAAGACAGAACGATCCAGCATCTTATTCTGATGTGCAACAATGGTGGTGCAGACAGCGTCACCGGTGATGTTCACAGCGGTACGCATCATATCCAGAATACGGTCAATACCCATAATCAGAGCAATGCCTTCGGTAGGCAGACCCACAGAGGTCAATACCATGGAAAGGGTAACCAGGCCGACAGACGGAACGCCTGCGGTACCAATGGAAGCGATGGTAGCTGTTGCGATAACGGTCAGCATGTCAGATGGTGTCAGTGCAATGCCGTAAGCCTGTGCGATGAAGATAACTGCAACACCCTGCATGATGGAGGTGCCATCCATATTGACGGTAGCACCCAGCGGGATGGTAAACGAGGAAATCTTTTTGGAAACGCCCATCTTCTTGTTTAATGTATCAATAGACATCGGAATGGTTGCGTTGGAAGTAGCTGTGGTAAACGCAAACATCATAACCGGTACAAACTTCTTGATGAAGCGAATGGGATTCAGGCGGGTAAAGACAAACAGCAGAGCCTGATACGAACCGAAGCACTGGATTGCCAGAGCAAGAATAACCGCACCCATGTACTTGAGCATCGGCAGGAAGGCAGAGAAGCCGATTTCCGAGAAAGTCTTTGCAATCAGGCAGAATACGCCGATGGGCGCAATGGTCATAACTGCCATGGTCATTTCCATCATCAGGTCATTGAACTGGCTGAAGAAATTGGAGACGGTAGAAGCCTTGGAGCCCATCTTTGCCAGCAGAATGCCCACAAACAGGGCAAAAACGATAATCGGAAGCATATCACCGTTTGCCATGGAGCCAATCGGATTCTTCGGAATGATATTCAGCAGAGTATCTGCAAAGCTGGTGGGTTCAGCAACCGTCACATCAGCGGCTTTCACAGATTCCAGAGAAATGCCGATGCCCGGATTGATGAGGGAAGCAACACCCAGAGCGATGCAGATCGCCATTGCTGTGGTGAACAGATAGAAAATAACAGTCTTGATGCCAACCTTGCCAAGGGTTTTGGTATCACCGATGGACATACTGCCGCAGACCAGCGAACAGAATACCAGCGGTACAACCAGCATCTGCATTAACCGGATAAAGCCCTGTCCAATGACATAGAAGATACCGCCTACCAGCACGGTGTCACGGAAATATCCATTGGGCATAAAATAGTGGATGAGTACACCCAGCAGTGCACCGGAAATCAGTGCGATAAAAATTTTCGTGGAAAGCGCGATTTTTTTCTTTTCTTTTGCCATTATTCGTTTCCTCCTGTCTCGGAAAGATATTCAGCAAGAGCTGCTTTCCATTCCGCAGGCTGATGCAGACCATCCAGACGGAGCATCATATTATCCAGAACAGAATACAGCGGACGGGCTTCATCCGTGGTATTCACCGGAATCAGCTCCACTTCTTTGCCGATACCCTTTAAAATTTCCTTTGCAAATTCATAGCGGCTGCAGGAACCCTGACAAACGGCATGATAAACACCGTACAGGTCATGATCAATGAAATACGCCACAACCCTTGCCAGTTCCTTGGCACTGGTAGGTACCGCATACTGGTTAATCGGAACCTCCAGCGGGGTCTGTGTCTTTACCGCATTGCATACCTTGGAAATAAAATCCACACGGGTTCCATAAATCCAGGAGCTGCGGATGATGACAAAACGAGTGGACAGTGCTGTGACCATACGCTCGCCGGCATATTTGGATCTGCCATAAACCGAACGGGGATTTGCCTGTTCAAATTCATTGTAGGGATGACCGTCCTCGTTCTGAGCGAAAATATCATCTGTGGAAAGCTGAATCAGCTTGCATTCGATCCTATCACATGCCATAGCAAGATTGCGGGGACCGATGGCATTCACACGATAAGCTGCGTCAGGATCCGCCTCACAGGCATCCAGGTCGGTAAGACCGGCGCAGTTGATGACTACATCCGGACGGCTGATTTTCATATAGGAATTGACATCTTCCCGGTTGGTAACGTCAACTTCCGTTGCATCAGTCACCATGATTTCATACTTCAGGCAGTCGAGTTGTTTGAGCAGTGCAGAGCCGACACGTCCGCTGGCACCAACAATCCAGACTTTTTTCATGTTGTTTCCTCCAATCGTTTCTCCTATATCTCTGTACAAAAAAAGACAGGCTGCGAACAGCAGCCTGTCCCTCAAGTTCGCTTTTATTATAGCATTTCCGACAAAGAGTGTCAATTTTTTAACGGGTAAAAATGGTTATAATAGACATAAATAAATACTTATATCATAAAAAATGCTTGTAAAAGAAATGAAAAAAGATGTAGAATCCCACCCGGATGTGTGTCAGACGCATTGATCGCCAAAAGACAGAAAATGTCGGACGAACACGGAATGCCTGAGGATACAGTATTGGAACGTGACAAAACCAGGAAATATCTGCCTGAAACAGCAGAAAAAAACAGATTTT
>CAMBYS010000127.1 GCA_945872165.1 uncultured Clostridia bacterium
CTCCACACCAAGGGATGTCATTTTATCAATACTCTCCTGGCCGAGCAGGCTGATCTGTCTGTGCCAGTTTCCCGCATGGGCATCGCCAACAATGCCATGGTCAATACGCAAATATGCGCTGTCAATGGTATGTTTTACGGTTCCACGTTTTTCGCTGATGTTAATTGCTGTAACGGTTGCCATCATTTATCCTCCTATCTGATTCATCGCGCGTGCAGCACGATATGCCTGCTCAAATGCATGTTTTTCAGGTTTGTGATACATTGCACTGCGCACGACATCATACAGCTGTTCCGGGTATTGCCGCAGATATGGCCGTAGATCCGTTTCCTCATCCCGTCCCAGACACATGCGAAGCCTGCCGTCTCCTGTTATACGTACACGGTTGCAATTTTTGCAGAATTTATGTGAAACCGGATTGATAAATCCGATTCGTCCCTTGAAATCTGTTCCGGTATAATCCTCCGACGGCTGTGAGGCATATCTAGGGGCAACAGCTGTCAGTTCCGGATGCAGCTTTAAAACATCACTTCCCAGTACCCGCTGGTCATTTTGGGTGCCCAGAGCACTGAACGGCATCAGCTCAATAAATCGGACATCCACCGGATACTCCTTTGCCAGTGCAATAAAATCGTCAATTTCATTATCATTTTCACTACGGACAAGCACTACATTAATTTTTACCTGCATGTCTTCCCGCAGTGCAGCGTCAATGCCATTGAGAACCTGCTGCAAATCTCCGCCTCGTGTCATGCGGCGATAGCGTTCCTGGTCCAGAGAGTCCATACTGATATTCACGCGCTGCAAGCCGGCTTGATGCAACTGCTGTATCCGATCACACAGGCCCTGTGCGTTTGTTGTCATGCTCAAATCCTGTATCTGTGTATAACCGGAAACCATATGTATGATCTGTTCCAAATCCTTTCGAACCAGCGGTTCTCCGCCAGTCAGACGCACCTTTGTAACACCCAGCCGGACCATGACATTCATGAGCTGCGTCAGCTCGCGAAGATTTAATTCCTGCTTCGCCTTACAAAAATCCGTTTCTTCCCGACAATAGATACATTTTAAATTACAGCGTTCTGTCAGAGACAGCCGCAGATAATGCAAATTCCGTCCCATCCAGTCACGCATATCTGCTTACCCCTTTCCAAATCCACAATTCGGATATGTACATGTCTTACATCCACGACACAGTCCACCATGTGCCAGACATTTGATTGTCTTTCGATCCATATGCTCTCCGGCCAGTAAACGCGGAACAACTAGTTCAAAAACACTGGCACCGTGATACATCACACAGCCTGGAAGACCAACTACCGGAACATCTTCCAAATATCCTAACAAAAACATGGCTCCCGGAAGAACCGGTGCACCATATGTAACAATTTCAGTTCCTGCCTGTCGAATCCCGGCAGGTGTTCTGTCATCCGGATCAACCGACATACCTCCAGTGACTGCAATCAATTCTGCCCCCTTCTGCTTCAGCGAAAGGATACAGTCTGCAATCATTTGCTCATCATCATCAGAAAAAACCTGCTCCGTGACCATGCAGCCCAGTGCATCAAATTTTTCTCGAAGAATACCACCAAATTTATCTTCAATGCGCCCATGATAGATTTCACTTCCAGTCGTAACAATGCCGACCTTACATGGCTTCAACGGATCAATCCATACAATGTCCTGTATCTGTTCCGCACGCGCAACTGTTTTCTCTTTTACATACAAAGGAATGACACGTGTCCCCGCAATCAGCTGACCTTCTTCCACCAGCTGATTGCCCTGAATCGTTGCAAACATCACTTCGTCATCATCGATCAGCTCTAGCAACTTGTCCTGATCCACACGCAGCACGCCCCGGCATGCAGCCTGTAATTCAACCTTTCCCTCTCCCTTTGCATTTCGCAGGATATTTGCGCCAGCCGCTGCTGCGGCAATTCGTGCTCCCGCATCATCTTCATGAACGTCATCCTCTGCCAATTCGAGCACGAACAGGTTTTCTTTCCCCATGGAAAGCATAACCGGTACATCCTCTGCCGCCACAATATGGCCTTTTTTGAACCGGGCTCCTTTATATTGTCCCGGAATAATCTGTGTCAGATCATGTGCCAGCGGCATGCCGACAGCATCCTGTGTTCGTACCGTTTTCACGATGCTACCTCCCTCTTTTCTGTCTTTTCGTGATTTTTTTTGAATATCACGCTGCTATTTTGTTTGCCGGATCAATATTGATCCGGCAAACAGTTCAAGGATATTCAAAGCAGGTGTTGCGATTATCTCAAAGCTGATTGGTCAGGTAGTTGTAGCACTTCACCGTATTGGTTCTCTGAACATATTCCATCATCTCCGGCTGTCCAATATCCATCGGGCAACGGTCAGCAAAGCTGATGTTGGCAACGCACTCATCTACGCTCCAGCCCTTGGAGATGCCTTCGCCTACAGCGCCCAGCCATTCATATACCCATGCTCTCTGCTTCTTGACATAATCCTTTGTGACAACCGGACCATGCCCCGGGATCAAGTAATCAACATCCAGTGTCTCAACGAAATCCAGAGACTTCAGCAGGGCAGCAATATCTGCAGAGTGCAGCCAGGTCTGGCAGTCAACAAACAGAGTATCACCCAGAATGGCAACACGTTCCTCCGGAACATATACAGTTGTCTGGCAAGGAGAATGACCCGGTGTGTGATACAGCTCAAAATGGGTATCTCCCAGCTCAATGCTCATATGATCGCCGAAGGTGATGTCCGGACGCTTCATCATGATATACTCTTCACGGGACGGCATTTTGTCCAGCATATCCGGATCCTGGCGCTGCAGTACATCTACGCTGTAATCATACGCATCCATTGTGCCCGGAACCTTCCACAGATCGTCACAAAGTTTTTCATGGCCTACCGTAATTGCCTCACCAGCAAACCAGTGGTTGCCAAAAATGTGGTCAATGTGTGCCTCCGTGTTAATCAGATAACGAATCGGTCCGCGCTCCAGCGCAAACTTACGCATCTCAAACAGGGTGGAAATCCACTGTGCAGTGTCAACAAAAACCGAACCTTCCTTTGTGAAAACAATGCTCGGGTTGCATCCGCGGATTTTTGTCTCTGTATAGACATTCGGTGTAATCATTTCCATGATAAAAATACCTCTTTCACTTTTTATACTTATTCTTCCGTAATTTCTCGAATGACATCATCGCCAATGCGTTCCTTACACTGAGCACCGATGATACGTGCCATCATGAGCGCTTCTGCCTTTGTCGGAGCAGATGCGGTGATCCGGATCAGCACGCCATTTTCCTGCGCGTAGGTTGCCACGGTCGGATTCTCCAGATCCACCAGCTCACCCAGCCGCCTTGCAACAGGTGCTTCGCCGACACGATCTGCCGGTGCTTCCTCTCGTGTTTTGAGCCGGATCATCACAGATGCGATTGCCTTGCTGACCAGCTTGTACAGATACTGCTCCACACACTGTTCAAACATAGGCTGCATTTCCCGCGGCGGACCCGGCAGCAGAACAACGATCTTTCCGTTATTTTCCATAACACACCCCGGTGCGGTTCCATGCTCATTATTCAGAATCAGGGAATCGGTGGGAAGCATCGCCTGTTTTCTATGATTCTCCGTAATTTCCGTCGCGCCAAACGCATGTACATGCTTCACGACATTATCAAATGATGCCTGATGGAATGCCAGCGTCTTTCCAAAATAGGCTGCCAGCATTTCCTTGGTCAGATCATCCTTGGTCGGCCCCAGACCGCCTGTCATAATAACCAAATCGGCATGTCGATAGGCATTGTCCAGAGCCTCTTTCAGATGTTCTGTATTGTCACCGACAACCGTCTGAAAATACATGTCAAAGCCAAGCTCTGTTAGCCGTCCAGCAAGGTACTGTGCATTGGTATTGACAATGTTTCCAAGCAGCAGTTCTGTACCGACGCTGATAATTTCTGCAACCATATAAATTCCTTTCTACTGAAGCGACCGTCTTATTCAGGAAGACTGGTGTTAAATCATGAATATTTTATGGATAAGGCTGGGCCAATTAACAAGAATAATGGAAAAGCAGATTATGCTTTTTATATCGAATAAGACGGTCGCACAGAAACTATGATATTGGTTTAATTAAAATTTACTCTGCGTTCGGCAGCTTGCCATCATCCCAGCGCATAATCTCAATAATATTGCCTTCCGGGTCCTTCGCATAAATCATAGTCAGCGTCTGTCCCTTGTTCTCATAGTAATGAGAAACAATCTCGCCATCCGAGCTTCCGCCATGTGCCAGCAGGTTCTGATAGGTTGCTGCAACATCGTCAACCAGGATACCCAGATGACCGAAGCCTGCGTTATTGAATGCGCCTGCATCACCCTCTGTCACTTCCTGCTGGAAAATTTCAAGAACCGGACCGCCTGCTTCATAGCCAGGGAATGCAACATGACAGCCCTGAACATGCGCGCCTTTCAGGCCAGATGCCTTCTCAAACCACGGACCACCCAGATCGCGCTCCGGCGGTACAACCTTGCCTTCAAATACATCGCAATAAAAATCGCGGAGCTTTTTCCAGTCTCTTGCATTTACTTCTGTATGATGATATCTCATAGCCATTTTGGTTTCCTCCTAAAATAATAATGTTATTCTGCTGCAATAACCTTGTTGCAGATCGTACCAATTTTTTCGATGGTGAACTCAATTTCGTCGCCCGGCTGAATCCAGCGCCCCAGCTTCGAGCAGGTTGCATTGCCTTCTGGAGAGGTTCCCAGACCGATGAAGTCACCCGGATTCAGATAAACATCCTGGGAAATCTGTGCAACCAGCTGACCGAGACTGAACAGCATGCCGGAGGTACGGTTCTCGGTAACAACCTCGCCATTGACGCGGGCTGTCATGGCCAGGTCTGCATAATCCGGCAACTCATCCTTTGTGACAACACAGGGACCCATGACCAGACTGTTCCGGAAGAACTTGCCCTTTGCCGGACCCAGTGCCATAACCGCTTCATCTGCCTGTGCATCACGCGCGGATACATCATTGAATACGGTAAAGCCGGCAACATAATCCATAGCTTCCTCCGGCTGGATATCAATGCCCCGCTTTCCAATATAAAAGCCCATTTCAAACTCAAAATCAAACTGTTCCGTATATTTTGGCTTGATGATCGGCATTCCGGTACCGACAACCGTAGAACCGCTCTGTGTGTTCCATACCGGACGCTTATAGTAGCCAGCCGGAATCTCACCGTAATGATGCTTGACATGGCCTTCATATACCATGCCATCAAAAATGATATTCGGCCGTGTAACCGGAGCCAGAATACGAACCTCATCAAACGTATAGGTGATCTGCTCGCCATTCAATCCCTGTTCCGGTTTTGTCTCATTGACAAATGACAGTGTTTCATATCCTGCCTGCAGGCTTCGGTTACCATTGGCAAAGAAGGTAATCATATCATTCGGAAGATTTGCATCTGCCAGCTGCTGCGGGTTGGAATCTCCCTGTGCCTGGTAGTACAGACCGCCGGCAGCATTCAGATCAACCAGCCTGCCATCAGTTTCCGCAGCCAGTCTCTGAACACCGCCAAGCGGGGTTGCAATCTCAACTGTATATAACCTCATTTTGCTTCCTCCTCTTAAATAATCGATTATCTATAATCAATTATACATAATCATTCCTCGTTTTCAATGGATAAATCGACTAACATTTTTGTAAAAAAATTGTGGATAACAGAGAAATTTCTCTTTTTGAGGTATAATCAGGTTTCGGGATTGATTTTGTCCTGTAAAATTGTTACAATATAAATAATTTTATCGATAATCGATTAAGGAGGATATCAAATATGGCTATTATCTTTGCTGCCCCGGGAAAATACATTCAGGGCCGGGGGGAACTTCGTTTTCTCAGCCAGCACATTTCCAAGTTAGGTAAAAAGGCTCTTGTCATCGCCAGTGAGCTGGGTGTGGATCGTATCCATGATGCAATGAACGGTTCAGACTGTTCTGCCTGTGAGCTACATTTTGTTCCATTTGAAGGCGAATGCTCCATGACCGAAATCAACCGGATGCAGGAAATCTTCCGTGAAAATAATTGTGATATCGTCGTTGGTGCCGGCGGCGGCAAGGTACTTGATACGGCAAAGGCAACTGCCTGCTTCCTGAACGCCCCCTGTGTCATCATTCCGACCGCCGTTTCTTCTGACGCTCCCTGCTCTGCCCTTTCCGTTATTTATCATGATGACGGTTCCCTGGACCGCCGCCTTCCGCTCCCTTCCAGCCCGGACATTATCCTGGTGGATTCCGAGCTGATT
>CAMBYS010000128.1 GCA_945872165.1 uncultured Clostridia bacterium
GCTCTGGCTCAGGTCGACCGGGCGAAAGAGCAGGGAGTGGACCTGATCAAGCTGATGATTACCGGCGGTGTGCTGGATGCCAAGGCAAAGGGAGTGCCTGGGGAGCTGAAGATGCCGCCGGAGATGGTGAAGGTGCCACAGCCGGCTGTGGTCACGGTACGTTCCTTGCCCACCGTCTTGAAAGGCTCTGCAATGTTTTCCTCCACATAGGTTTTAAGCTTTTCCTGATCCACCGAAGCCTTCAGGTCATCCCCGATGGTGAGGACAGAGGCAACATCGTCGGCGGACAGCGTGACGGAAATATCATCCCGCTTGAGGGTCACTGCGGACTGCAATGCCGCATCCAGCTGGGATTTTGCCTTTTTGAAAGCATCGGAATCCTGGGTCAGTTTGGGCTGGATATAGCAGTCAATCTGATATTCCGTATTGCCCGCAGCCAGCTGTTCTGCCAACACACCGGAAAAGGTCTCGGCATCCAGCTCATTGCCGTATACCTCCGGTACCACTTCAAACGCACCGTCCTTGTACGTCACACCGGCGTTCTGTGCCTGCACCTTTTTATCCGGGTTCATGCATTTCATGCCGGAGATTTTTTCGTTTAATTTGTCCGCATTATAGCTGGTTTCCAGCGTATATTCCCGACCACCGAACAGGTCTGCAGCCCATTCAAAGGGACGCTGGTCAGAAAGCGCAGTCTCCAGAATGTTTCCTGTATCGTACTGATAGGTAAAATCAATGTCAGATGCGGAAAGCTGATCCTCCGTAGCTTCGCCCTTGATGGTCAGAGTATAGGAGTTCAGGGAATCATCCAGCGCCTGTTTGGCGGAATCTATGGATTTGCCGCTGACATTGACCCCATTGATGGTGGTATTCGGTGTATAATGATTGCGGAAATAATATGCGCCGCCAAATTCTGCCGCACACAGCACACCGACAACAACTGCTGCGCTGATTCCGGCAATGAGTTTCTTGTTCAACAATCTGTCCCCTTTCTGTACGGTTTTTCCAAAGCTTGTTTGTCTTGCTATCATTATACCACGATGGGAGACAGGTTGCCACGTTTTATGGGGATAAAATTCCATTTGAAACAAAAAGATGGAAAATGGGAGTTTCAAGGGGAAACAGAAAAATGTCATGTGGGATGGCACTGCGGCAGATTTTGTGCTATGCTGAACAGGATGAAAAATATCACCGTCACAGACAGGAGGAAGAAAGATGGAATATCTGGATCTGTATGATATCAACCGCATGCGCACCGGGAAAACCTTTGTCCGGGGAGAAAAACCGAAAAACGGATATTACCTGGTGGTACAGGTTATTCTGTTCAATACACAGGGGAAGATGCTGATTCAGCAGAGACAGTCGGACAAAGTTGGCTGGCCGGATAAATGGGATGTATCTGCCGGAGGAAGCGCACAGGCAGGAGAAACCAGCCAGCAGGCTGCCAGCCGGGAGCTGCGGGAAGAGCTGGGACTGGAGATGGATTTTTCCGGCGTCCGTCCCAATGTAAGCTCAACCTTCCCGGAAGGCTTTACCGATGTCTATCTGGTGGAAAAGGAAGTATCGCTCTCCCAGCTGACCCTGCAGCCGGAAGAGGTGCAGGGGGTTAAGTGGGCAGACCGGGAAGAAATTTTACAGCTGATTGAAACCGATCAGTTTGTACCCTATTATCCGGGCTGGATCAGTTATCTGTTTGAAAGCCGCAAAAGCTATGGCAGTTACCGGCGGAGTCCCGTCCCATCCGCTGAACAAAACACATAAAAAAATACGGCAGGTACCGCGTGATGGGATGTCATACAGTACCTGCCATTTTTTCTTGTCCGGTGGAGGAAAACACTGCCGGTCAGACGGGCGTGGTTTCCCTGTGTTTCGGCACAATCGTCAATGACCATATCAAATACGCTGTCGGTTTCCGTCGAAGGAGGTTTCCCCATGATAGCATGTGATTCTGTTAAAAATGTGCATATGCCAACAGAAAATAATAGGAGTTGGTCATCTGTGTAACATTCTTTATCAGATATTTGATCTTCCGCATGTATCATGCTATGATAAACACACAGAAAAATGGAGGGAGGATACCATGGAACGGCTGATTTTTCATGTAGATGTCAACAGTGCATACCTTTCCTGGGAATCGGCACGGCGGGTAAAGGAAGGACAGGCAGATCTGCGGCTGATTCCCTCCTGTATTGGCGGCAATCCCCGGAAACGTACCGGCGTGGTGCTGGCAAAATCCATTCCGGCGAAGCAGTTTGGGGTGCGTACCGGAGAGCCTGTGGGAATGGCTCTGCGCAAATGTCCGGAGCTGGTCATTGCCGCACCGGATTTCCGATTGTATGAAGTCTGCTCCAAAGCATTTCTGAAAATCTGCCGCAGCTATGCGCCGGTGGTGGAACAGTTTTCCATTGATGAATGCTTTCTGGATATGACCGGTACCGGCAGCATGTATCCTGACCCGGTTGCCGCAGCCTGTGAAATCAAGGATACCATCCGGGATACCCTGGGATTTACCGTCAATGTGGGCATCGGGCCCAATAAGCTGCTGGCTAAAATGGCCAGTGATTTTGAAAAGCCGGATAAGGTACATACATTGTTTTATCAGGAAATTCCCCAAAAGCTATGGCCATTGCCGGTGGGAGACCTGCTGACAGTGGGGCGAACCACGGCGCAGAAGCTGCAAAAGGCACGGATTATGACCATCGGGGATCTGGCACAGCAGGATGTCCGGCGGATTCAGGCGTTGGTAGGCAGCAAGCTGGGGATGCAGCTGTACCGCTATGCCAACGGCAAGGATGATACACCGGTACAGACCCAGCGGCAAGAGGCCAAAGGATACAGTGTCTCCACCACGCTGGAGGAAAATGTCACCACACAGGAGCAGGCAAACCGGATTTTCCTGTCCCTGACAGACAGTGCGGCATCCCGCATGCGTTCAGATCATGCAAAGGCATATTGTATCGGAGTCAGCATCCGTTCAGCGGATTTTAAAAACCGCTCCCATCAGCATAAGCTGGACATTCCCACGGATATTACCTCGGAAATCTATGGCATTGCCAGACAGCTGTTTGCAGAGCTGTGGGATGGAAAAACACCGCTGCGCCTGCTGGGACTGTCTCTGTCGGAAATTACCCGGGAGGATGTGGAGCAGCTCAGCCTGTTTCCGGATGAACAGAAGGAAAAGGCACGGAAGCTGGATCGTGCTGTAGATGCCATCCGCAGCCGGTATGGTGTGGATACCATTACACATGGTTCGGCATATGACAATGCAAAGCGTATCGGGCGGAAATACCGCGCACAGATGGAACAGAAAAAAGAGTGAAAAAGAAAGCGAGTGGCTGGGAAAACCACTCGCTTTTGTAAAAATAGTCCAAAGTTTCGACTTTTCAGGTACGCTTTAGTTTGCTTCAGGGGAAGCCAGCTCTCTGCGGCGCATGTCCTGCATTTCCATGCGTACCATGATGACGGCCACCACAGCGGCAATGCCGTCTGCAATGGGTCCGGAAAACAGGATGCCGTCCATGCCGAAAAACAGCGGCAAAATCAGGATCAGCGGAAGCAGGAACAGAATCTGCCGGGTCATGGACAGGAACATGCCTTTGACTGGCTTGCCGATGGCAGTAAAGAAGGTAGAGGAAATCGGCTGCAGGCAGTTGACAAAGGTACAGAAGAAATAAATGCGGAAATAGGAAACAGCAAATTGGTAATACAGTTCGTCACCGGAGCCAAACAGGGAAATAAGCTGCCGCGGGAACAGCTGGAATGCCGCAAAGGACAGGATAGAAATGACAAAACCAATACGGATTGCCAGATAATAGACCTGCCGCACACGGGAATACTGCCGTGCGCCATAATTGAAGCTGGCAATCGGCTGAATGGACTGAGACAGACCAATGATAACGGAGAAGAAGATCTGATTGACCTTGGTGATGATGCCGGCACAGGCCAGCGGGATGGCTTCTCCGTAAACAGACAGCGCACCATAATAGGTCAGGGATTTGTTCAGGGCAATCTGGACAATGGTCATGGCAATCTGGTTGAAGCAGGCAGCTGCACCCAGCGACATGGTCCATCGGATATATTCCCACTGGGGGCGCAGATGACAGCGCTCCAGCCGAACGGTTTTATAGTGGCAGAGATAATAGATTGCCATGACAGCAGAGATAAACTGACCGATAATGGTAGCAAATGCCGCACCAGCCATGCCCCAGTGGAAGCCGAAGATAAACAGCGGGTCCAGAATGGTGTTGATGATGGCGCCGGTCAGATTGCATGCCATGGAAAAACGCGGGCTGCCGTCTGCACGGATGAGATGACCGCCGCCGGTTGCCAGAATCAGGAATGGGAAACCAAAGGAGGTAATATTGGTATAGGTCTTTGCATAGCCCAGCACATTGTCCGGCGCACCGAAAAACTGCAGCATGGGGGTAAGAAACAGATGGGTAATGATGCAGAGAACCATACCGCAGGATACCAGCATGGCAGCCGCATTGCCAATATAATGAATCGCGCGTTTGGCATCCCCACGGCCCATGGTCAGGTTAAAGGCGGAAGCACCGCCGATGCCGAACAGCAGGGAAATGGCAATACAGATGGTTGTGAGGGGGAAGGAGACATTGGTGGCGGCATTGCCCAGCTCACCGATGCTCTGTCCGATAAAAATCTGATCGACAATGTTATACAGTGCACTGACCAGCATGGCAATGATGCTGGGAATGGCAAAATTGCGCAGTAATCGGCTGATTTTTTCTGTTTTTAATGGATTTTCCAATGGTTTTACAGGGCTCCTTTCCGTTATGACAGCAAAAAATGCGTAAAGCCGGAATGGACTTTACGCGATGGATTTTATTTGTTTGGATAAATATTAGCTTAACAAATGCAGAAATAAAAGTCAAGCTGTCGGAAAACCGGAAACAGGCAAAAAAGATGCACCGCCACAGGACGGTGCATCAGAAAAAGTCAGCTGCAAACAGAGGAAAACCGCCGCTTGAGCATGGGAGTCAGTACAATGGCAACACAGGTGCCAAGCAGGATACCGCACAGTACATCTGTCGGGAAATGGACATAGCAGTACAGGCGGGAAGCGGCAATCAGGAAAGCCAGAACATATGCTGCGATACCGGCAGGGCGGTTATTTAGAAACAATGCGGTAGCTGCCGTAAAGGAAGACGCGGAATGTCCCGACGGGAAGGAAGTGGTATAGGGAATTGAAACCAGCATATCTTCTATAGGCTGTACAACGCAGGGGCGCTGCCGGAGAAACAGGTGCTTGAGCAATCCTTCTCCCAGCAGACAGTCAACTGCCAGACAAACCAGCACACAAATGCCCCATATTCGTGTCCGGCGCGGAATCAGCAGGAGAATACCCAATGCAATCCAGCATAAGCCCTTATCCCCCAGATGGGTAATCAACGGAAACAGTACATCCAGCAGGGGACTGCGGAGATGTTCCTGTATCCACAGCAGGATAGAAAAATCCAGAGATGTAATGAAAGCCAGCATGGGACGCCACCCTCTCAGGCAAAGAACTGGAACAGTCCGGCAACACCGCGGGAAGCTACTGTCATAATGATACCGGCAGTCAGCACGCCGGCAATGACAGCCGGAATGGATTTCTTCAGCGGAACATCCAGCAGAGATGCGATGACGGAACCGGACCAGGCACCGGTGCCCGGCAGCGGGATGCCCACAAACAGCCACAGACCGTAAAAGGCAAACTTTTGAATGGTATCTGATTTGTTCATCAGGCGGCGTTCATACCAGTGGGTCAGCCGGGACAGAAATGGCAGTGTTTTCAGCCAATTGATGAGCTTTTTGCCGAAAATCAGAACAAAGGGGATGGGAAGCAGATTGCCGACAATGCTCAGCAGCAGCACATTCAGCCATGGCAGGCCAAAGGCAGTTCCTACGATTACCGAGCCGCGCAGCTCAATGAGCGGGACCATGGAAACGATGAAAACGGCGCCATAAGCACTGATATGCTCCGTCAGGAAGGTAAATAGCGTGTCAATCATGCGTCAGCGTTCCTTTCATGAAAAATAAGACGAAAATATTACCACGATAGTATACCACAAATCTGGCCTGTCAGAAGCGGAAAGTTGTTAATTTTTTGCAAAAACTGCATATTTTACGGGATAGAACAGGAAACAGGCTATTTCCCCCGGGAGATTGTGTATTTTATATAAAATTAGGATAGCATCCCTTCCAATGGGGACTGTTGCCGGTGAAACAGACAAAAAATCATCAAACCTTACCGAAAAAATCACAGGAGCCTGTCTCACGC
>CAMBYS010000129.1 GCA_945872165.1 uncultured Clostridia bacterium
GTCCAGTTTTTCAGCACCTCGCCCATGGTTTCCGCAATGCGTTTTGCGCCTTCCAGGTCATGGGACAGATAATTACCGCATTCCTCTTTTGCAGAACCCGGGATGATGCCGGTGAAATCCCGGACAAACTGCATGGTTTCCTGCACCAGACGAATGGCAGTTTCCTGTGTCATGCTGTCCCGCACGAGAAAGTAAAAGCCGGTGCGGCAGCCCATGGGGCCTACATAGACAATTTCATCACTGTATGGGGTATTGCGCACATAGGTGGCAAACAAATGCTCAAAGGTATGTGCTGCCGGCGGATCCAGATAGATGCCATGGTTCGGTTTGACCATACGGATATCGTAGGTAATGACATCCCCATCCACCCGGGAGGTATACATTCCCTCTGTCAGGGTATCATGATTGATACAGAAGCTTGCGATACGTTTCATGTTCTGTTCTCCATTCTTCAAAAAATCAGAATATTCTGAACTTCATTATACGAATTTGAATTGACGAATGCAACCCTGCTTTTTATAATAGATACAATCAAACCATTATGGAACAGAAAGGATTATGTACATATGAAATGGGGTATTCTCGGTGCGCTGGACGCAGAAGTGGAGCTGATCCGCAGGGAAATGACGGTTTCCCGGGAAACACCACTGTTCGGCACCACGTATTATGAAGGCACCGTCCATGGACAGGATATCATTCTGGTCTGCTGCGGTGTAGGCAAGGTCAATGCAGCCATCTGTGCCGCTGCTGCTGTGGAGCGTTTTGGCGCCGACTGCATTATCAATGTGGGCATTGCCGGTGCTATGGGCCATGGCCTGAACATTCTGGATGTTGTCATCAGCCGTGAGGTCGGCTTCCACGATCAGGATGCGGTCATGCTGAACTATTATCCGAAGCGTGCATTTTTCCCGGCTGACCCGGCACTGTGTGCTCTGTGTGAACGTGCCTGTGCTGCCATCCCGGAAATGGCAGGCAGATACCGTACCGGCAGAATTGTTTCCGGCGATGTCTTTGTCAACGATGCAGCCGTGAAGCAGTCTATCCGTGACCGGTATGAACCAGACTGTGTGGAAATGGAAGGTGCTGCCATCGGACATGCTGCTTTTATGTATGAAAAGCCCTATCTGGTCATCCGCACCATGTCGGATGCTGCCGATGATAATGCAGATGAAACCTATGATGATTTCATCGGTGAAGCAGCCCGCACCTCTGCCACCATCATCCTGAAAATGCTGGATCTTGCGGCAGAATAACCATCTGATGTCTCCCGGGAGGTATGCAACTTGAACAATGTATTCGCCGCGATGATCGGCACTGTCTTTACGCTGGCTGTCATCTTCTTTGCGCTGTGGTTTTTTGAGCGTATGTTTGCCAGCAAACCGGGGAAACATGCAGGTCTGGCAATGCCTGCCCTGCTGTTTGTCATGTCTACGTTTTCCGTACTCAGTGCTGTACCCGTTATGATGGAGGGTGCTGCCAATCAGGAATACAGCTATGTGCAGGTTGTTCTGATTACCCTGCTCTGCCTGCTGCTCTTTAATATTCCCACCATCTGGACCTATTTTGTCTACCGCCGTACCCGGAAGAAGCTGGGAAGAGAAGCCTGGCCTTTCCGCGGCAAGTCCGCCGGTTCTGACGACAAAAAAACCAAGTAACCGCTGTCATCCGCTCTGTCTTTTTGCGCAGGGCGGATGTTTTTTTCGAGGTATTTGCCCTATGTTTTTTACCTATTGGACCGATCTGCCCGCAGATGCCGGCTTTTCCCTGTATGGACCGCTCCATCTCTGTATGCTGGCTATCATTCTGCTGTGCTGTATTTTGGGCTGCCGCTGGTTCCGCCGCCAGCCTCCTGACCGTCAGGAAGGCTTCACCCATCGGCTGGGCGTGCTGATCCTGCTCACGGAACTGGCACGCATCGGCGTCTACGCCGCCACAGGGTCTCTGAACCGGTACGAGCTGCCGCTGCACCTGTGCGGTATTGCAGTATATCTGTGTGCTATCCACAGTCTGTGGAAGCCTGACTGGCTGGGACAGGTGTTGTATACGCTGTGTCTGCCCGGTGCCTGGTGTGCCCTGCTGTTCCCAGACTGGACCTGCTATCCATTCTTTGGCTTTTTCTCCCTGCACAGCTTTTTCGCCCATGGACTGCTGGTGTTCTATATCCATATACAGACCGCCGCCGATTTCATCCATCCCCGGCTGTCCGCCATCTGGAAGCCCATCCTGTTCCTCTGCCTGATTGTCCCGCCGGTATATTGGTTTGACCGGCAGTTTGATGCCAATTATATGTTTTTACAGCTGCCTTCTGACGGTTCTCCCCTGCTGCTCCTGTCCCGCCTTGCCGGAGAGAATCCCGCCGGGTATCTGTTCCTGTTTGCCCTTGTGGTGCTCGGCATGATGACGCTGATGGATCTGCTTTATCGTTGGTTTTCAAAATAAAAAAAGAACCCCGTCCGCATGGGGACGAGGTTCCTGAAAACCATCTTATTCGTAATCACTTACGTTGTCTGCGGTAATCAGCTCAAAGGGAACCCAGATGATGGAAGCATTGTCTTCATCTGCGTCATAGCTGATGCCTTCGGCAAAGCTCTTGCCGTTTGCCAGATTGATTGCCGCCTGAACCGCTGCGCTGGCCTGTCCGGTTGCGTTCTGATAAACCGTTGCCAGCATCTCTCCGTTGGCAACCGCCTGAATGCCGGAGTTGGTGCCGTCTACACCTACAATTGCAATATCCACATACGAAACCTTATTCTGGTTCAGTGCTTCAATGACACCACATGCCATGGCATCGTTGTTGGAGATGATGGCATCTATATTCTCCATCTCCACATCTTCTGCCAGCATACGGCTCATCTCATTCATTGCCTTTGTGCGGTCGTACTCACAATCCACCGGCTCTGCTGCCGCTGTTGCGGTAATGCCCGCATCCTTTAATGCCTTGAGGACGCCTGCGGTACGCTTGGTTGTGGAGTCCTGGCCCTCATTGCCGTTGAACATCAGATAATGGATGCTGTTCTTGCCCTCTGCCTTGAGGTAATCCACCAGCGCCTTGCCCTGATATGCACCGCATTCATCTTCATTGGAACCGATATACACATGGGTATCATCCAGTACAGACAGATCTGCCGGGGTACGGTTGACAAAGACCACCGGTACATCTCCCGCTGCATCAATGACATCCTGTGCACGGGTATTGTCTGCCAGTGCAATAATGATAACCGGTGCCCCTTCATTGACCGCAGCCGTTACATACTCGATTTCCTTATCCTGATCCTCATTGCAGTCAACCACATTGAGCTCACAGCCTCTTGCCTCTGCGGATGCCTGTGCAGCATGCTGCAGATAGCTCAGGTACTCATCCTTTTTCGGCAGAATCAGCATGATCTCGCCCTGATAGGTTTCATCTTCTTTCTCTGCATTGATTGGCGTAAAGCCGCCGCAGCCGGCAAGCATTGTGGCACACATGGTACCCGCCAGCAGAGCTGCAATCCATTTTCTCAGTTTCATTTGCTTCCTCTCTTTCGGTCAAGCATTATTCTGTTCGCGTATACTAAACACCCTACATTATGGCACAGCATTTTTTTGTTGCAATCGCATTTTTTGCTCTAAAATATGCATTTCCTGCTTTTTTCGACAGTATAACCGTCCAGTGTTGACATTCTTTCCAAAAAAATTCCGGGTATTTTCCATTTATTTGAAAAAATGCAAAAAAGAGCGCATCTCCGAAGAGATACGCTCCTATTGTATCAAAGAAACGGGATTTTAACACGCTTTTTTCATGGTATCGCCTGTTATTTCTCCCCCATTAATAGTAATCACCCACATTGTCTGCCGTAATTTCTTCAAACGGTACCCATACAATGCTGTCATTGTCCTGTGCCTGCTTATACTTCATGTTGTTGGTCAGCTCCGCACCGGTTGCAAGATTAATGGCTGCCTGCACACCAGCGGATGCCTGTCCGGCTGCGTTCTGATAGACCGTTGCTACCATATCGCCGTCAACAATGGCCTTCAGACCGGCGTTGGTACCATCAATGCCAACAATGTCAATGCTGCTGGTATCCACATTGTTCTGCTTCAGCGCTTCCAGTGCACCCAATGCCATGGCATCATTGTTGGCCAGGATGACATCCACATTGGCCATATCAATGCCATCTGCAATCATTACGCTGACCTGCTCCATTGCCTTGCTGCGGTCATAACCGCAGTCCACCGGATCGGTTACTGCGTTGGTGGTAATCCCGGCATTTTTCAGTGCGGTCAGAACGCCTTCGCTGCGCTTCTGCGTATGAATCAGACCTTCAGTACCCTTGATTAAAATATAATTGATTTCGCTTTTGCCCTCTGCCTTCAGTGCTTCTGCCAGCATTTCACCCTGCATATTGCCGGAGGTATCCTCATTGGAGCCCACATAGACATGATCTGCATCCAACAGGGAGGTATCCTGGGGAATACGGTTGACGAAAACCACCTTCATGTCACCGGCAGCCTCAATGATCTCATCTGCACGGGTGTCATCTGCCAGAACTACCATAACCACATTCTCACCGTCTGCCTCAGCAGCCCGGACATATTCAATCTGCTTATCCATATCATCAGCACAATCCACAGACTTGAGTTCGATACCCTGTGCATTGGCTGCGGACTTCACGCCCTGATCCAATGCGCCCAGATATTCATCCTTATGGGAAATCACAAAGGTCATGGTACCTTCATAGCCCTCGGATTCCGCAATACCGGTTGTGGCAGAGCCTTCTGTCCCATTCTGGGAGCCGCAGCCCGCCATCATTCCCACGCACATGACACCAGCCAGCATGGCAGCAAATGTTTTCTTCATTTTCATTTTCAGTTCCTCACTTTCCCTTTTTGCATATATCATCCAATGATAAAATTATATCATAAAACAATATCAAGAAAATATCAAAAATTGCGCATATTTTATTGCAGCATGTTATTTCCCTTGATTCAAAATATTTCCTGTATATGACATTTATCCTGCATATAGATTTATTTTCGACCAATTCCCTTTTTTCTTTGTTTCTTTTGTCAAAAATCATCCTGTAAAGCCAAGTCGTCTAGACATTTATGTCAAATATTTTCAGCCTTTGTGGATTTCCGATGCAAACCCGAACCTTTTCTCTTTTCTCCGTCCGCCTTGCCGAAAGATACAACTTTACGTTGTTGCCCTTTGTTATTTCCTTGACGAAAGTATACCACAATCCCGCATGCCAGTCTTTCACTTTAACGTCACAAATTTGTACAATATCGCCAAACACATAGAAAATCCATTTTATTTTCTCTACCCATACAGAAAAGCAATTGTTTTATGGCAGGAAATCTGTATGCGCTGTTTTTTCCTTCGGATCTGTGGTATACTGGACACAGCGATTTTCCAAAGGAGCAATCCATGTATTACACATATTTCTTACGCTGTGCAGACGGTTCATTATATGCCGGCATTACCACAGACCCGGCCCGGCGGTTTGCCCAGCATGCCGGCAGCCGTTCCGGCGGAGCAAAATATACTGCATCCCGTCAGCCGATTCGCATGGAAGCTGTCTGGAGAACCTTTGACCGTTCCACAGCCTCCCGCCTGGAATATCAGCTCAAACACCTGACCAAGGCGGAAAAGGAACAGCTGGCTTCCGGTACAGCTCTGCCGGAGCATCCAGTGTTTTCACAATATCGCCGCATTCCCATACAACCTGACGGAAGGATGATCTCTATGTTATTTGTCTGCTATCCCAAATGTTCTACCTGTAAAAAAGCAGCTGCCTTTCTGGACAGCCTGAACCTCCCCTATGAAACCCGCCATATCAAAGAAGAAAATCCCACAGCAGATGAGCTGCGGGCATGGCATCAGAAAAGCGGTCTGCCGTTAAAACGCTTTTTCAATACCAGCGGTCAGCTGTACCGCTCCATGGAACTGTCCAAAAAACTGCCGGAGATGAGCGAGGACGAACAGTTTTCCCTTCTGGCTTCTGACGGCATGCTGGTCAAGCGTCCGATTCTCGTTGGCGATGACTTTGTGCTGGTGGGCTTTAAGCAGAAGGAATGGGAGGAAAAGCTGTAAAAACTACTCCTGCCAAGACCAAAATCCCCCTGATTCAACGCGGAATCAGGGGGTTATATTTTGCATCTGTTTTTCACCGCCAGACGCAGCTGTTTTCTTGACCTCTTTGGTCTGTTCTGTTATCATACCTACAGAGACATACCACGAAAA
>CAMBYS010000130.1 GCA_945872165.1 uncultured Clostridia bacterium
AAATGCCTTGAAAATCTGAGTCAATCGTATATACTAAAATTGACCGTTGCAGTCAAACCAAAGCAGTCAAAAACAGAGGTGAAAGTGTGAACGACAAATTCTATGAGCTTCCGGAAGCAAAGCAGATGGCCATTCTCCTTGCGGCTACGGAAGTTTTTGCTGCGTATGAATACAAAAAAGCATCTACGGATTTAATCGCATCCAAAGCAGGGGTGTCAAAAGGGTTGTTGTTTTATTATTTTCATAATAAGAAAACACTGTATTTAAAAACATATGAATATGTGATACAAACCCTTCATGATGCAATCTGTGATTCGCATTTGTTTGAGATTACAGATTTTTTCGAGCTGATTACCTATGCGACGAAAAAAAGGTGCAGGTACTTGCACAGAATCCATTTATTCTGAGCTTTAGCGTCCGCTCGTTTTATTCTGAAAAGGAAGAAATCTCTGACCAATTGAAAACGGAAAACAGCAATATCATCCGTGAGAACTATCATAGATATTTCCAGCATATTGACTACAGTAAATTTAAAGAGAATGCAGATCCGGAGCATATTTTCCATATGCTGATCTGGATGATGGACGGGTATCTTCACGCACAGAAAATGACACAAAAACCGTTAAATTTATATGAAATAGACAAAGAGTTTGCACAATGGGTCGAACTGTTTAAACGCAATTCTTACAGGGAGGAATTTCAATGAGCGTGCTTAAAATTGAGGATCTTACACGTGATTATGGCAGCGGGAAAGGCATCTTCCATGTATCCTTTCAGGTCGAGCAGGGAGAAGCCTTCGGATTTCTCGGCCCGAACGGTGCCGGCAAGACAACAACCATACGCCATATCATGGGCTTCCTAAAGCCCATGTCAGGAAACTGTACCATCAATGGGCTTGACTGTTGGAAGAACAGCAGTGCAATTCAGTCAAAGCTCGGTTACATACCGGGAGAAATCAGTTTCTTTGATGATATGACCGGGACGGAATTTTTAGATTTTGTTGCAAAATACCGGAAGCTTGGTTTTGAAAACCGTAAAAAGGAATTAATGGACAGATTTGACCTGAACCCAAAGGGAAAAATCAAGAAAATGAGCAAGGGAATGAAACAGAAAATCGGTATCGTCTCCGCATTTATGCACGACCCTGAAATTCTGATTCTGGATGAACCTACCAGCGGACTCGATCCCCTGATGCAAAGTCGTTTTGTCCAGCTGATTGCAGAAGAAAAGAAACGTGGAAAAACAATCCTGTTATCCAGTCATATGTTCGAGGAAGTGGAACGCACCTGTGACCGTATCGGCATTATTCGGACAGGAAAGCTGGTCGCGGTCGATTCTGTGGAAGCATTACGGAAACGCCATATGCGCAGCTATACCGTTACATTGGATAATGCGGAGGTGGCAAAAGCATTTGCCGAAGATTTTGGCGGTACCCGTGACGGACAGCAGGTTACCGTCGTTTGCAAGCAAAGCCTCGAAAATATCTTTATGCATTATTATGGAGGAGAAAAATGATAAATCTGGCATTATATAAACGTGAAATGAAAGGCAGTATCAAACTGCTTGTGATATTTGCCGCCGTTATGGCATTGTACATTTCGGTTATTATCAGCATGTATGATCCTGAATTAATGAAAACGCTGGATGGTTTTGTAGAAGTTATGCCGGAACTGATGGCAGCAGTAGGTATGAGCGCGGGAGCAACCAGTTTATTGGGCTTTATGATTTCATATCTGTATGGATTTATTCTTCTGATCTTTCCAATGGTTTTTTGTATTTTGCGTGCCAACGGATTGATTGCAAAATATGTGGATAAAGGCTCTATGGTTTCTCTGGTTGCCGCTCCGGTAAAACGCCGGACGATTGCATGTACACAAATGTCGGTGCTTTTAAGCGGTGTTCTCCTCTTATTGCTCTTCGTTACGGTATTGGAAACAGGTGTTGCGCAGAACCTGTTTCCCGGTGAACTGATTCTCTCAGAACTTCTCATGCTGAATGGCGGCCTCTTGTGCCTGCATGCATTTATCGGTGGAATCTGTTTCCTTGCATCCTGTCTTTTCTCTGATACAAAATACAGCATCGCCTTTGGCGCTGGTATTCCTGCACTGATGTATGTGCTGCAAATGCTTGCAAATGTGGGAGAAAAAGCGGAAACAGCAAAATATTTTACCTTTTTCACGCTTTTTGATGCGAATGGAATCATAGCGGGAGAAAACAATGCTTGGATTGGCATTGCTGTTTTGCTGGTCGGTGCAATCCTGTTATTTTCCGCAGGAATATTGGTTTTCTGTAAAAAAGATTTACATATTTAACTCTTATATCTGAATAAAACTGCAAAAGCAATGAAAAACGCTCCATTGTCGGTCAATTGGACCGGCAGCGGGGCGTTTTACGTTTCCTCTCTGTTTTTGCTTTGGCATCTCATTTTTCTCTCAGCCGCTTTTACTCTCCTGGACGACGGTATTTTCCATATTGTGCCGGAAAAAATGTGACGATTTTGAGAAATGACCCATCCAAGACGGAAATAAAACAGACGATACAGCTCCGGAAAGCCATACCGTCTGATGTCCGCAAAATGGATGTTTGATTATACTTCTGTCATCCACAGGCCATGCAGGTTGCAGTATGCATAAACAGCAACCGGCTTGTCATCAGCGATGCTGAAGGATACGCTCGGCGCTTCGCCCGGCTGCAGGCTCTTGCGCTGTCCGCCCTTTTCTGTCTTCACATAAACCCACTGGATGGAATGCTCCGGAGTCATCGGATGCTCAACCGAACCCACATTGACCTTGACAATACCGTCAGCAACGGTAACCTGCGGCACATGCTTTTCATTGCTTGCATCCACCGTATTCGGGATCAGTTCCTCCATCTTCTCACCACAGCAGATAATCGGAACACCTGCGTCATGAATCATGCCAGCCAGATTGCCGCAATGGCGACATACATAAAATTTTGCCATAGATTTTTCCTCCATTTTCTTTGATGTGTGTTAAAATATGATATATTATGATATACAGTCTCTGTTATATATATTATATAAATATTTATGACACACGTCAACCCTTTCATTCAATACCACCCAAAACAGGAGTACAACAACATGAAACAGATTCATCAAGCAGGTATTGTCTGCTGTTCCAATGCGCTCCCGCCAACAGCGGGTGCAGAACTGGAGCAATTGCAGCAGACACTTGCGGCAGAAGGCATAAAAACCAGCCTGAGCCCGTATCTCTTTGCCGCCGATGGTATCCGCAGCGGAACTGCATGGCAGCGTGCACAAAGCCTGATGTCTTTCTATCTTGATCCGCAGACGGATGCCATTTTTGACTGCTCCGGCGGGGATATCGCCAATGAAATCCTACCCTATCTGGATTATGCTGCGATTGCCCGCAGCGGAAAACCACTCTGGGGCTACAGCGACCTTACCTGTGTACTCAACGCCATCTATGCCATGACCGGCAATGCCAGCGTGCTGTACCAGATCCGCCATTACACACCGAAGCAAAGGGATACGCTGTTTGCATTCCCTTATTCCTTTGTACAGGGAAATCAGATGGAAGGTGTCGTCGTGGGCGGCAATATCCGCTGCCTGCTCAAGCTCGCCGGTACAAAATATTTTCCCAAAATGCAGGGAAACATCCTGTTTCTCGAATCCCGCAGCGGTTTACAGCCACAGATGATCGCTTTTTTAAGTCAGCTGCAGCAGCTTGGCGCCCTGGATGCTGTCAACGGTATTTTGCTTGGCACCTTTACGCAACTGGAGCATGACCAGACACAGCCTGCCATGGAACAGCTGATTCTGGATTTCGTGTCTCCGGATATCCCAATTGCCAAAACCCCTTCTATTGGTCATGCCGCTGACTCCCGCGCTCTGGTAATCGGCCGTCCGATGCGGCTGAAACGGTAGCTTTGGACGCCATCCCCACCAACACAAAAGGGTCTGATCTCTGTTGCTGCAGAAATCAGGCCCTTCTCTTTTTTTATACATTATTTCCCTGCCGGCAGATTCAGGTATTCAAAGCACTTATCCAGATACAGCTTATAGGATACCGAAAAAATGGTATTGCGCAGCAGCAGTTTTTCATCTGTTTCCTTTTCCCCGAGCGGCTCCAGGGTATCCGTGACACCGAATACATACTGAAGAATGTTGTGGAATTCCAGACAAAAATATTCATATGCTCCCTGATCGCTGTAATCCTTTTCCTGCAGCCGTATCATGCGCTGAATATTTTCCAGCGGAAGCACCGTCTTTGCCACTGCAATAAAGATAATATGAGCAATCTGATCCCGATAATACTGCTTTTTGATCGGATTATGCACCAGTCCCTTTTTCACATAATTGCTAATCATGGATGAGGTAATGGTAATGCCCGGCATAGTCTCAAAATATTCGGAAACAAATTTTGTTGTCTGCTCCAAAAACAGCCCGACATTGGGAATTTCCGTATATAATGGCAGCTGAAAGTCCTGAATGGACTGAGCAATCTGCTTTTTTGCCTGTTGTTCCATAAAAATTCTCTCCCTGTTGACCCATATCGTTCCTGCAGCCATATGGAACACATGTATATCGTTTCATCCCGGCTGCATATGTTAAGTATATCAGGTTTCTTATAAAGTTCAAGTTATCTTTGCAGAAGCTTTTAAAAAACTCTTGACAGAACATCCATGCCGTTGTATGATAACCTCATACAGGTTTTCCGAAAACCGATTAAATAAGAGGTGTAACTTATGGAAGCAAGATTATATCGTTCTAATTCAATAAAAAACGGAGGCTATCCAACAGATACTATGTTTCATATCAAGGACCCAGGCAGTTCCATCACACATTTTATCGGATTCATCTGTGCGATTCTGGCAACACCAGGACTGCTGATTTATGCCGCTTCCAGTCATGTAGGTCTGACCGGACTGGTCAGCCTGAGCGTCTTTATGGTCAGCATGATTCTGCTGTACGGCGCAAGCACAGCGTATCATACGTTCATTGTACAGCCGCACACAGAGAAAATCCTGAAGCGTATTGACCACATGATGATTTTCGTGCTGATTGCCGGTTCGTATACCCCTGTCTGCGCCATGGTTCTCTCACAGCCAACCGGAACCTACCTGCTGGCTGCGATCTGGGGGCTGGCTTTTGTCGGAATGATACTCAAGCTGTTTTGGGTGACCTGTCCGAAATGGTTTTCCTCTATCATTTATATCGCTATGGGCTGGGTCTGCGTTTTTGTCATGCCGCAGCTGTATGTCAGCCTTTCTCTGCAGGCCTTTCTGCTTCTGGCTATCGGCGGAATTATTTATACCGTCGGCGGCGTCATTTACGCCATGAAGCTGAAGGTATTCAATGAACGATTCCCGAAATTCGGTTCCCATGAGGTTTTCCATGTCTGCGTCATGCTTGGCAGTCTGTGCCATTACTTTGCCATTGCATCTGTCATCTGATCGGCAGTATCAATGCCATATTCCCATTTGCACCAGCCATTTACCGGCTGGTGCTCTTTTTCTGTCTCCGGCGAAAGCTCCGTTTTCCATTTCTGGTTGTTTCCATTCCGGAAAAGTGAGAAACACCAAAAGTTCCTATAGCAATCCAAATAAATAGTGCACTCTCTTGACAAAGGTATTATGATTAAATCAAGAGGTGATTATTATGTTGCACAACGAAGCCAGAAAATTGCTGATTGAAGCATGGAATAGAACGCATAATGCAAAAGAAGTAGCAGAATGTTTTGGTGTAAATACAAGCACAGTCTACCGTTTGGTAAAGCGGATGAGAGAGACCGGTTCTGTTGAAACGAGGACTTCCCTGCGTGGACGCAAACCTTCTCTGAGCCGGAAAGATATTCAGAATATTGACTGTTTGATCCAGCAACAGCCGGATATTACAATTAATGAGATTATTGATACACTCCAACTCCATGTAAGTGACGAAACGGTACGTAAAACAATTTTGAAGCTTGGATATGTCTATAAAAAGAAGTCTCTGCATGCTTCGGAACAGGAGCGTCCCCGATGTACAGCAAAAACGGAAAAATTGGGAGCAGCTTATACCGGAGAACGCCGCAAACAGCCTGGTATTTCTTGATGAAAGCGGAGTCAACACAAATATGACAAGGCATTATGCCCGTGCCCGGAAAGAAAACGGGGAGTATCCCATGGATTGTGTAAACCTTCATTGCAGTGTAGAATAAAAGCACAG
>CAMBYS010000131.1 GCA_945872165.1 uncultured Clostridia bacterium
CGCAAGCTCTATAGGCCTTGACGTTATTGTCACCGACCATCATGAGTGCAAGGATGCCCTGCCGGATGCCCTGGCAATTGTCAATCCCAAGCGGGCAGACAGCCATTATCCGTTTAAGGATTTGGCTGGCGTGGGTGTGGTATTCAAACTGATTTGTGCCATGGCTGGAGCAGAGGGCTGGCAGGATGTTCTGACAGAGTATCTTGATCTGGTGGCAGTCGGCACGATTGCAGATGTCATGCTGCTGCAGGGTGAAAACCGTATTATTGTTACCTATGGTCTGGCGCTGCTCCAGCAGACAGAAAATCCCGGCTTGCGTATGCTGATGCGGAAGAACGCAGGGTAACTTCCTCCCTGGTCAGCTTTACGCTGGCACCACGGATCAATGCAGCCGGACGCATGGGCTGCGCAGATCAGGCGGCAGAATTGTTCCTGACGGACAGTCCCAGCCGTGCGCAAGAGATTGCTGTGATGCTGTGCTGCCAGAATAAGGAACGGCAGAATGCGGAAAATGCCATTCTCAAACAGGCATTTGACGTACTGCAGAAGGAATATGACCCACAGGAGGACCGTATGATTGTTCTGTGGGGAGACAACTGGCACCATGGTGTCATTGGTATTGTATCCTCCCGCATTTCTGACCGGTATGGATGTCCCACCGTACTGATTTCCCTGGACGGCGATGTGGGAAAAGGTTCCGGTCGTTCGGTGAATGGATTCAATCTGTTTGAAGCGCTGGAACACAGTTCTGCTTTTCTGGAAAAATTCGGTGGTCATGCGCTGGCAGCCGGTCTGACGATTACCAGAGAAAATCTGCCGGCATTTAAGGAAAGCATCTGTGCTTATGCAAAGGAAAACATCAGCGAAGAGGATCTGATGCCGGTGGTCAATGTGGATTGCCTGATTTCACCGGATGATATTTCCCTTGAGGCAATCCGGGAGTTGGCAGTTCTGGAGCCCTATGGCATGGGCAACCGGGAACCGATTTTCGCCATGCGGGAGCTGACGGTGGAAGACATTACACCGATTTCCAGTGACCGGCACCTGAAAATGTCCCTGATTAAGGGGGGACGGCGGTTTACCGCCATGCTGTTTGGTACCGGCTCCGGCGGCTGTCCGGTGGTACAGGGCGATATGGTGGATGCCGCATTCAGTCTGGAAATCAATCATTTCCGTGGAAGGCAGAACATTCAGCTGATGCTCAAGGATATCCGCTTGAGTGATTGTGAACTGGAAAAGGATCATTATTTCCTGTCCTGCTATTCCAATTTTATCAATGGACAGGAACTGACTGATTCTCAGGTGAATATGCTGTATCCTGACCGGGCAGATTTGGTTGCGGTTTGGCGGCATATCATTTCCCGGGCACAGGGCGGCAAGCTCACAGCGCCGTATAATACGTTATCCCGCCGGATTTCCTATGAATCCCGCCGGATGATTAACATCGGCAAGCTGTTTGTCTGTCTGGATGTATTTTCCGAAAGCTGCCTGCTGAGCTATCATTTCAAAAATGGCCTGTTACATATCAGGATGCGCCCGTTCAAGGGAAAGGCAGACATCACAAAATCTGTAGTTCTGGCAACGCTGCGTCATAGAAAACAACAGAATGCGTCAGATCAGGCGATCTAGCCAGGGGAGTTAAGCATATGGATATTCAAACAAAAATAGATTTCTTAATAGAACGCGTACAGAAGCAGACACCCAGTGCGGATGTGGATAAAATTCGCATGGCGTATGAGTGTGCCAATGCTGCCCATGAGGGTCAGAAACGCAAAAATGGTGACCCGTATATCATCCATCCGGTTTCGGTAGCGGAAATTATTGTTGAAATGGGTCTGGATACCGATTCCATCTGTGCCGGATTGCTGCATGACTGTATGGAGGATACCAATTTCCAATATGACCAGATTGCAGAAAAGTTTGGCACCTCGGTTGCAGATCTGGTGGATGGCGTTACCCGTCTGGGACAGCTGCATTATTCCAAGGAACAGGAGCAGATGGAGGATCTCCGCAAAATGCTGATTGCCATGGCAAAGGATATCCGTGTTATCCTGATTAAGCTGGCAGACCGCCTGCATAACATGCGGACGATCCAGTTTATGACAGTGGAAAAACAGCGCTCCAAATCCTTGGAAACCATGGAGATTTATGCACCGATTGCCCATCGTCTTGGCATGCAGAAGGTCAAATGGGAGCTGGAGGATCTGTCTTTGCAGTGTCTGGACCCGATTGGCTACAAGGAAATTGTAGATGGTCTGGAACGCCAGCGCAGTGAGCATGAGGAAATGCTGGAGCGCATCAAAAAGACAATCGGTACCAAGCTCAATGAAAGCGGCATTAAAAACTCCATTTCCGCCCGGGTAAAGCATATTTATAGCATTTACCGTAAGATGTATGAGCAGAACAAAAGCATAGATGAAATTTATGACATCTGTGCGGTTCGTGTCATCGTGGATTCGGTTGCGGACTGCTATAATGTTCTGGGTTATGTCCATGATTTGTATAAGCCGATTCCGGGACGATTCAAGGATTATATCTCCACACCAAAGCCAAATGGCTACCGTTCGCTGCATACGACGGTCATCGGACGTTCCGGTGTACCGTTTGAGGTACAGATCCGCACGGAAGAAATGCATAAAATGGCAGAGTACGGCGTTGCGGCACACTGGAAATACAAGCAGCACGTGGATAAAAACGGCAGTGAGGAGACCTATGCCTGGATTCGCCAGCTGCTGGAATCCCAGCAGGATACAGAAGCAGAAGATTTCATCAAAAATATCAAGGTTGATCTGTTTTCTGATGAAGTATTCGTATTTACGCCCCGGGGCGATGTGGTCAATCTTCCGGCAGGCGCCACTCCGATTGATTTTGCCTATGGCATTCATTCCGCCGTGGGCAACCGCATGACCGGCTGTAAAATCAACAGCAAAATTGCGCCGATTGATTATACCCTGCAGAATGGCGATATCGTTGAAATCCTGACCTCCAAGGAAACCCGCGGTCCGAAGCGTGACTGGCTGAATATGATTAAAACTTCCGAAGCACGCAACAAAATCAAGCAGTGGTTTAAAAAGGAATGTCGGGAGGAAAACATTGAACAGGGACGTGCAGATCTTGACCGTGAGCTGCGTTCCAGCCTGCTGTACAACCACTTTATGGAACGGCCGGAGGTACAGGCGAATGTCCTGAAAAAGTTCGGCTATCCCTCACTGGAGGAACTGTATGCCGCAATCGGTTATGGCGGCATTACCGTGACCAAGGTGCTGAATATGGTGCGTGACGAGGTGGTTCGTGCCAGAAAGCAGGAGGAAAACCGACAGCCGCTGACACAGAAGCATGTACAGGGCAGATCAGAGTCCGGTGTCATTGTGGAAGATATCGGCAACTGTAAGGTGAAATTTGCCCGCTGCTGTACGCCGGTACCGGGAGATGACATCATTGGCTATATTACCCGGGGCTATGGCGTTTCTGTACACCGGAAGGATTGTGTCAATGTGAAGCACAGCAGCCCGGAGGATCGGGAGCGCTGGGTCAAGGTTTACTGGGATGAAAATCATATTGAAACCAAGGAACGGTTCAATACAGCCCTGCAGATTTCCACCAACGACCGCATGGGCGTGATGAACGATGTGCTGCAGACGTTGACCAACAACCATATCAATGTAAAGGACTTCAATGGCAAAACCCTGTCCGAGGGTTATGGCATTATCAATATTGTCATCGAGGTAACCGGTCTGTCCCAGCTGGATGCACTGAAGAAAAAGCTGCGCAGCCTGCGCGGTGTCATCAATGTAGTGCGTCAGTCCATGTAAGGGAGAACAGCAATGAGAGCAGTATTACAGCGTGTGAAGCACGCGAAGGTTACCATAGATGGAAGGGTTTCCGGCGAGATCGGAACAGGATTTCTGATTCTGCTGGGTGTCGCGCCGGAGGATACACCGGAGGAGGCATTGTATCTGGCAAAGAAATGTGTCGGACTGCGTGTCTTTGAGGATGAAAATGACAAAATGAATCTGGCTCTGGCAGATGTGGGCGGAAAAATACTGGCTGTCAGCCAGTTTACCCTGTATGCCGACTGCCGCAAGGGCAAGCGTCCCAACTTTACCCGGGCGGCAAAGGGCGATCAGGCCAGAGAATTATATGAATACTTTGTAGACTGCTGCCGTGGTCTTGGGGTAGAAACCCAGACCGGTGAATTTGGTGCAGATATGAAGGTGGAGCTGCTCAATGACGGTCCGGTAACCATTATGCTGGACACCGATGAGCTGATACGAAAGAAATAAAGGAGCAAGTATGCAAATCAAGCAATTTGTTGTGGGTGATGTGTCCACAAACTGTTATCTGGTATATGATGAGAAAACCCTGGAGGGTGCCATTGTGGACCCGGGTGACAATGCAGACCGGCTGATCCGGGAAATCGAGAGCGCAAACATCAAGCTGAAATATATTCTGCTGACGCATGCGCATTTTGACCATATTCTGGCTGTAGGTGCCATCAAGCGGGCAACCGGCGCCCAGGTAGTGGTCAGCCGTAAGGATGAATATCTGTTTGATGCCAATTCGTCCCTGTCACCCTTTGGTGCCTATGGCCGCCAGCTGATGAACCGGTTTGATTTCCCGGGTGCAGATATCTGGAAGCTGAAATTCCACAGCACACCGGGCCATACGCCGGGTTCCCATGTCATCCAGCTGGATGACTCCATCCTGTTCACCGGTGACACCCTGTTCTGCCAGTCCTGCGGTCGTACCGATCTGCCGGGCGGCAGCTGGCCGGAGATCCTCCAGTCTCTTAAAAAGCTGTATCAGCTTCCGGGAGATTATCAGGTTCTTCCGGGACATGAGGGATTGTCTACGCTGGAACGAGAACGCAAATCCAATCCATATATGCGGCAGGCTGTGAAAGAATGATTTATACAATAGAAGGACTGGAAAATGACCATCCGGTTCGGGATATGCTGTTCAATCTGCTTCCGGCAGAAGTGACTGAACGGGTGGATCTTGTTCCGGAGGGGGCAGATGCCCTGGGTGTTATGGTACAGCAGAACGGAACCGAGTATTGTATCCGGGTTTGCTGCACCCGCGGCGGAAAGCAGGTGTGCACGGAGAAACGTACGGCAATGACCGATGATGCGGTTTTGACCAAGCGTGCACTGACCCATGGCGTCAAAGCAGCTGTGTTTGAAGCGGTCACGCCGTTTCTGGAGCATATGCCGGAGTGGGGCTCCCTGACCGGTGTTCGTCCGGCGAAGTTTGCCCGGGGTTTTCTGGAGCAGGGCTATACCCCTGCACAGGTGGCACAGGTGATGACGGAGCAGTATCATGTCTCTCCGGCTCGCCGCGCACTGGCAATCCGCTCCGCCGGCATTGCGCTGGATTGTAAAAACAAGCTGCAGCCCAAGGATATTTCGATTTATATTGGCATTCCGTTCTGCCCATCCCGCTGCAGCTACTGTTCCTTTGTCAGCCATTCCATTGAGAAAGCGGGAAAGCTGATGGCGGAATATCTGGACACGCTGTGTGCAGAAATTGAGCATACCGGAACGATCCTGCAGCAGGCAGGGCTCCGGATTATTTCCATTTACATTGGCGGCGGAACGCCTACCACCCTTTCCGCAGAACAGATGGACCGGCTGCTGGCAACCGTACAGGCTTCCTTTGATCTGCGTGCGCTGGAGGAATTTACCGTTGAGGCAGGACGGCCGGATACCATTACCAGAGAAAAACTGCTGGTACTCCGGCAATATGGCGTGGATCGCATTTCCATTAATCCCCAATCCATGAATGAGGATGTGCTGCATGCCATCGGACGGCATCACAGCCCAGAGGATGTACTGGACCGGTTCCGGTTGGCACGGGAAATCGGTTTCCATGCGATCAATATGGACACCATTGCCGGTCTGGACTGCGATACGCCGGAGAGCTTTGCCCGTACCATGGATATTCTGATCGGATTGAATCCGGAAAATATCACGGTGCATACATTGGCTGCTAAACGCGGTGCAGACAAGCATGATCGGGCACAGAACGCTG
>CAMBYS010000132.1 GCA_945872165.1 uncultured Clostridia bacterium
GGCGAATGCCCGTATTCTGGAGATGGTAACCCGCCGGTACGGACTGCCCAGAGAAAAGGTATTCAGCAATCTGGAGGTCGTTGGCAATACATCCAGCGCATCCATTCCCATTTGTCTGGATGAAATGCGGCAGAAAGGTCTGCTGCATCATGGACAGACAGCAATTTTTGTCGGTTTCGGCGGTGGATTGACCTATGGTGCCGTCCTGATCCGCATGTAACCGAACGGAAGAGGTTAAAATCTGATGCAAACAAAAATTACAGAATTATTACACATCCAGCACCCGGTATTCCAGGGTGCAATGGCATGGATTGCGGATGGTTATCTTGCCGCAGCGGTTTCCAATGCCGGCGGTCTGGGTATTATCGCAGGCGGCGCAGCACCGGTTGAAGTGGTGCAGAAGGAAATCCAGATTGCAAAATCCCGGACAGACCGTCCTTTTGGCGTCAACATCATGCTGCTCAGCCCGAATACCGATGATCTGGCACAGCTGGTGATTGATGAAGGAATTCAGGTGGTTACCACCGGTGCAGGCTCTCCTGCCAAGTACATGGAGAAATGGAAGGAAGCCGGCATCAAGGTTATCCCGGTGGTAGCTTCTGTTGCATATGCCAAGCGCATGCAGCGCATGGGTGCAGATGCCGTCATTGCGGAAGGCATGGAATCCGGCGGACATATCGGTGATACCACCACTATGGCATTGCTGCCGCAGGTTGTGGACGCGGTTGACATTCCGGTTATCGCTGCAGGCGGTATTGCAGACGGACGTGGTCTGGCAGCGGTTCGTATGCTCGGTGCGGAAGGCGTCCAGTGCGGTACCGTTTTCCTCTCCGCAGAGGAATGCCATATTTCTGAAAAATACAAGGAACTGATTTATAAGGCAAGTGATATTTCCACTGTCATTACCGGCAAGGCTTCCGGACATCCGGTACGTTCGCTGAAAACGCCGCTGTCTCGCAAGCTGACGGAGATGGAAGGTCATATTGAAACCCGTACACTGGAAGAAATTGAAGCCATGACAGCAGGTTCTCTGCGCAAGGCAGTACAGGATGGCAATTTTGCCGAAGGTACGTTTATGTCCGGTCAGATTGCCGGTCTGGTCAATCATGCTTCCAACTGCCAGGAAATTGTCAGCACCATGGTGCAGGAGGCAGAAAACCTGCTGACCGGTGCGGCAAAGCTGGTGTAACACAGAGGAGGATCAAGCGATGAGTCAACTTGCGATTGTCACCGGTGCTTCCCGTGGAATCGGTGCTGCCATTGCCAGAAAGCTGGCATCTGATGGCTATGATGTGGTAATCAACTACGTTTCCAATGCAGAAAAGGCGGAAACTGTAGCACAGCAGTGCCGTTCCTTTGGTGTAAATGCCTATACCAAGGCATGGGATGTATCGGATTATGCAGCCTGCAAGCAGGCAGTGACCGAAATCAAGAAGGAAATCGGCGTTCCGGCTGTTCTTGTTAACAATGCGGGCATTACCCGTGATGGTCTGATGATCCGCATGGGTGATGACAAGTGGAATGAGGTCATCCAGGCGAATCTCAACAGTGTGTTCCATATGACAAGCCTTGTGGGTGCGCAGATGTTGCGTGCCAAGACCGGCAGCATTGTGAACATCACCTCCATTTCCGGACTGCACGGAAATGCGGGACAGGTCAATTATACCGCAGCCAAGGCAGGCGTAATCGGCCTGACCAAGACGGCAGCTAAGGAACTGGGCACACGGGGTGTGCGTGTCAATGCAGTGGCACCGGGCTTTATCCAGACTGATATGACCGATGCGCTGTCGGAGGACATCAAAGCCGGTGCACTTTCCCGTATCGCACTGGGACGCTTTGGCAAACCGGAGGAAGTTGCAGAGGCGGTTGCTTTTCTGGCTTCAGAGAAAGCATCCTACATCACCGGACAGGTACTGTCCGTAGACGGCAGCACTGCACTGTAAGGAAAATGCTGTCGATGAACGAAGGAGGAAAACCTATGGAACGTGTTGTCATTACCGGTATCGGTGCCGTGACACCGATCGGCAATTCCGTACCGGAATTTTGGGAAGGTTTGACATCGGGTAAGAATGGCATTGCGCCGATTACCCGTTTTGATACAGAAGGCTATAAGGCGACAGTTGCCGGAGAGGTAAAAGACTTCGATGCAACCAAGTACATCGAAAAGCGTGAAATCAAGCATATGGACCTGTTCTGCCAGTATGCGATTGCCGCAGCAACTGAGGCTATGGAACAGGCGGGTCTGACTGAGGGCAGCTTTGATCCCTTCCGTGCCGGAACGCTGGTGGCATCCGGTATCGGCGGCATCCAGACCCTGAGTGACGAGCAGACCAAGCTGAATGAACGTGGTCCCCGCCGTGTGTCCCCGTTTTGCATTCCGATGATGATCGGCAACATGGCATCCGCATATATTTCCATGAAATACGGTCTGAAGGGCTCCAGTTTTTCCCCGGTCAGCGCCTGTGCATCCGGCACCCATGCGGTAGGTGAAGGCATGCGGGCCATCCGCCACGGATATCTGGATATCGCAGTGGTAGGCGGTACCGAGGCTTCCATTACTCCGATTGCAGTTGCAGGCTTTTCCAACATGCATGCACTGAGCACGGAAGAGGATGCAGAGCAGGCATGCTGCCCGTTTGATGCACGCCGCAGCGGTTTTGTCATGGGTGAAGGTTCCGGTATGCTGGTACTGGAAAGCCTGTCCCATGCCAAGGCTCGGGGCGCCAAGATTATCGCAGAGGTATCCGGTTATGGTACTACCAGTGATGCATACCACATCACCAGCCCGGACCCGACTGGGGAAGGCCCGTCCCGTGCCATGACCATGGCAATTTCTGACGCCGGGCTGACACCGGCTGACATTGATTACATCAACGCACATGGCACCTCCACACCGGTCAATGACAAATGTGAGACCAATGCCATTAAGATTGCCTTTGGCGAGCAGGCGCAGAAGGTACAGATTTCGTCTACCAAGTCCATGACCGGACATCTGCTGGGCGCTGCAGGTGCCATTGAAGCCATTGCCTGCGCACTGGCAGTACATGATGATGTGATTCCGCCGACGATCCATTATGAACAGGCGGATCCGGAATGTGATCTGAATTATGTACCGAATCAGGCACTGCCGACCACAGTCAATGCGGCAATTTCCAATTCACTTGGTTTTGGCGGACACAATGCAACCGTCTTGATCCGCAAGTATCAGGATTGAGGAAATGCATATGGATAAGGAATTACAGGAGCTTGCCTTTGCCCTGATGGACAAGGCAGCAGAAAAGAATCTGGCAAAAATCGCCATTCAGAACGGTGATTTTTCCATTACCATTGAAACACATGCACCGGCTGTTCAGACGGTAGCTGTTGCTGCACCGGCACCTCAGGCAGCTGCACAGCCGGCAGCGGCAGAGGAACCGGAAACCTATGAGGGAACCGTGGTATCTGCTCCGCTGGTAGGAACCTTTTATGCTGCCAATGCACCGGATCAGCCGCCGCTGGTTTCTGTAGGAGATACGGTCACCCGCGGACAGACACTGTGCATTATTGAAGCAATGAAAACCATGAACAGCATCGAATCCCCCTGTGACGGCAAAATCAGCCGGATTCTGGTGCAGGATGGCGAACTGGTCGAGTTCCATCAGCCGTTGATTGTCATTGAGTAAGGAGGGTTTGTCATGTTGCTGAATACCGAACAGATCAAGAAAATCATCCCCCATCGTGACCCGATGCTGATGGTGGATTCCATTGAGGAAATGGATATTGAAGCAGGTACCGTTACCGGCATCAAGCATCTAACCGGTGATGAACTGTTTTTCCCGGGACATTTTCCGGGCAATCCGGTGATGCCAGGTGTGTTCATCATTGAAGCACTGGCACAGACCGGTGCGGTTGCCATCCTTTCCCGTGAGGAATATAAGGGAATGACCGGATATTTTGCCTCCTGGGACAAGATTAAGTTCCGCCGCAAGGTTCTGCCGGGCGATACCCTGACCCTGAAGGTCAAAATGGTCAAGCAGCGCGGAAAAATGGTAGTTGCTGAAGGCATTGCCTATGTTGGCGAAGAAAAAGCAGCACAGGGAACCTTTACCTGTGCCATTGGAGATTGATTCATGTTTACAAAGGTTTTGATTGCAAACCGTGGAGAAATTGCGGTTCGTATCATCCGTGCCTGCCGTGATTTGGGCATCACCAGTGTGGCTGTCTATTCTGAAGCGGACAGGGAAGCCATGCATGCGCAGATTGCGGATGAAGCATACTGCATCGGTCCGGCACAGCCCCAGGAAAGCTATTTGAATATCAGCAATATCATTGAAGCTGCCATCGGCGCCGGTGCCCAGGCAATTCATCCGGGTTATGGTTTCCTGTCGGAAAATGCGGATTTTGCCCGTGCCTGTGCAGAAAACGGTCTGGCATTTATCGGACCGTCGGAGCAGTCCATCCGTCTGCTGGGCGATAAGACTGCTGCCAGACAACTGGCTAAGGAAGCAGGGGTACCGCTGGCAGAAGGCTCAGACGGCATCGTGGAAACTGTGGAGGACGCGGCAGTCTGGGCGGAAAAAATCGGCTATCCGGTAATGCTCAAGGCATCTGCCGGCGGCGGCGGAAAGGGTATCCGTGTGGCGGAGGATGCAGATGAGCTGGCAGAAGCTTATGCTACAGCTTCCAGCGAGGCAGTAGCCAATTTTGGTGACGGCCGGCTGTATATGGAAAAATACATTTCCAGACCCCGGCATATTGAGGTACAGATTCTGGCGGATACCCATGGAAAGGCCATTCATCTATATGATCGTGAATGCTCCATTCAGCGCCGACATCAGAAACTGATTGAAGAAGCACCCTCGCCGTTCCTTGGACAGGAGCAGCGGGAAAATATGTGCCAGTGCGCGGTTGCGCTGGCAAAACGCGCCGGATATGTGGGCGCGGGTACGGTAGAATTTCTGGTGGATGACAAACAGAACTTCTATTTCTGTGAAATGAATACCCGTATTCAGGTAGAACACGGTATTTCTGAGGAAATTACCGGCATTGATCTTGTTGCATGGCAGATCCGCATTGCAGCAGGGGAAGCGCTGGAGATGGAACAGAAAGATATCCCCATGCTTGGCCATGCCATTGAATGCCGTATCAATGCGGAGGATGAGGAATTCCGACCCCAGCCTGGCAAAATCCAGTCCATGCATATGGCTGGCGGCATTGGTGTGCGTGTGGATACTGCGGTTTATCAGGGGTATACAATTCCGCCGTTTTATGATAGCATGATAGCCAAGGTAATTGCCTTTGGAAGCGACCGGAAGGTGGCTTCCGCGCGGATGAAGCGTGCCCTGTCAGAGATGCTGTTTGAGGGAATTGTGACCAATACGGATTATCAGTTATCCATTCTGCTTTCCAAGGCCTTTGAGACGGCAGATTTCAATACCAATTCCATCGAAGAAGGTATATTTACAAAAGGCTGACAACAGCAGGTATGGGAGGGAATTGCATTGCTGGTTGACCTGTTTCAGAAAACACGGGAAAGTTCCAAACGTATCAATCCGCAGAGACAGAAAAGTGATGGACTGACCTGCAAAAAATGCGGTGCGGAGCTTTCTCCGGCTAAATATGGCAAAAATTTATATGTCTGTCCAAACTGCGGTGCACATGCCCGCCTGCTGGCACGGACGCGAATCCGGCAGATTGCAGATAAGGAATCTTTTTCGGAGCTGTTTGATTCCCTGCAGACACTGGACCCGCTGGGCTTTGAGGGTTATCCTGAAAAGATTGCGGTGCTTCGGGAGAAAACCGGTATGAATGATGCGGTTTTAACCGGAACCTGCCGGATTGACGGGATTGAAACCTGTATTGGCGTGATGGACAGCCATTTTATGATGGCTTCCATGGGCAGTGTGGTAGGTGAGAAGCTGGCACGGTTATTTGAATATGGTGCAGAGCATCAGCTGCCGGTGATTCTGTTCACCTGTTCCGGCGGCGCACGCATGCAGGAGGGTATGTTTTCTCTGCTGCAGATGGC
>CAMBYS010000133.1 GCA_945872165.1 uncultured Clostridia bacterium
CCATTTGTATTGTAGCGCGTGACCGTGATTTGGGCGGTATTCTGAATCAGTGCAGTCACAACGGTTTATGTCTGCATTATTTTAAAGAAGAACTCACCGGTCCGGAATATGCCGGACGGTTTATTGATATGCTGCACAACACTGGCGTGGATGTCCGGCTGGATGCCATGGTGCTGGATGTGACAGCAGATAAAAAGGTACATATTGTTTCCTCTTCTGGCGGCTATGAGGTGCTCGAGGCAGGCGCTGTGGTTCTGGCGATGGGATGCCGGGAACGCACCCGCGGTGCTATTGCCATTCCGGGCACCCGCCCTGCCGGTGTATTTACTGCCGGAACAGCCCAGCGTTACCTGAATATAGAAGGTTATATGGTAGGCAAACGTGTTGTCATTCTGGGTTCCGGTGATATTGGCCTGATTATGGCACGCCGCATGACACTGGAAGGTGCCAAAGTCCTCGCCTGTGTGGAAGTAATGCCATATTCCGGCGGTCTGACACGAAATATTGTCCAGTGTCTGCATGATTTTGATATTCCGTTATATCTGTCCCACACCATTACGGATATTCAGGGCAAGGATCGGGTAGAACACGTTGTTGTTGCACAGGTCGGCCCTGACCGCCGTCCGATTCCCGGAACAGAAATGACCTTTGACTGTGATACTGTCCTGGTGTCTGTGGGCCTGATTCCGGAAAACGAACTGTCCCGCTGTGCCGGCATTCAGATGGATCCGCGTACCAATGGCCCGGTGGTGTATGAAAACATGGAAACTTCCATTCCCGGCGTCTTTGCCTGCGGCAATGTATTGCATGTACATGACCTGGTTGATTTTGTCACTGCAGAAGCTGCCCGGGCCGGCAAAGCTGCAGCAGCATACTGTCAGGGAACACAAACGGTTTCTGATCATATATTGGATATCCAAAACGGCAATCTGGTAGGATATACTGTCCCGCAGCATGTGCATATGGATGGAGAATTCAAGGCAATCGACGTATTTTTCCGTGTTCGTGCCATTTGCGGTGACAGCCGGATTATCGACAAAGATGAAGCTGGTACACAGATTGCATCATTCCACCGGGAACGTATGGCCCCAGGTGAAATGGAAAGCATCAAACTGCCCCGGGTGCTGCTGGAAAAAGCACAGGGTACCCTTACGGTTTCTGTTGAGGAGGGTTAAGCATGACGGAACTGATTTGCATTACCTGCCCAAAGGGCTGCCATCTTTCTGTAGATGAAAAAAATGATTACGCTGTTACTGGCAATTCCTGCCCGCGTGGTGTAGAATATGGTAAAAGCGAGCTGCTGCATCCGGTCCGTGTGGTAACTTCCACAGTACGCATCCAAGGTGCTGTTATCCCCCGCCTGCCGGTCAAAACGGACAAACCTCTCCCAAAAGAAAAGATCTTTGACTGCATGGAACTCATCAATGGCATCACCGCTGTATCTCCGGTTTATGTCGGTCAGATTCTGGCTGCAAATATTCTGGGCACAGATGTCAATATTGTAGCAGCAAAAACGCTCTGAACGATTCCAAAACAAGGAGGAACCAGCCGTGATTGCAGCATTGGATTTTATGCGGGAATTTAATATGGCATCGGTTGCACTGCGGCTTGTGCTTGCCATGCTCAGTGGCGGTATGATTGGAATGGAACGAGGAAGAAAACGCCGTGCAGCAGGCTTCCGCACCTATATGCTGGTTTGCCTTGGTGCGGCGCTGACGGTACTGCTGAGCCAGTATGAAGCCACCATGCTTAACACCCGATGGGCAGATCTTGCCCAGGAGATCGGCCTGCGCACGGATGTTTCCCGTTTTGGTGCACAGGTTATCAACGGTATTGGTTTTCTCGGTGCCGGAACCATTATTGTCACCGGGCGTCAGCAAGTCAAAGGACTGACCACTGCAGCAGGACTCTGGGCATCTGCCTGCATGGGCATTGCCGTTGGTGCAGGATTTTATGAATGTGTAGCCATCGCCTTTCTTCTGATCTTTCTGTGTATTCGTGTTCTGCCGATTATTGATAACTTTATTCAGGACAATGCGATGATTATGAATCTCTATGTGGAATTTGAATCGCTGAACCAAGTGGGTGTCCTGATTAATAAAATCAAATCCTTACAGGTGCAGATTTGCGATGTGGAAATTGAACGCGGACGTGAAAAGCTTTCTCAACGTCATAGTGCCGTGTTTACCATCCGCCTGCACAGACATCAGACACATAGTCAGGTATTGTCATCGCTTTCCGAGCTTGACTGGATTTGCCTGATTGAAGAAATTTAAGGAGGTGATCACCTATGCTGGCATTATTTGATAACTTTCGCGAAATCACACTGGCATCCGTGGCACTCCGTCTGCTTCTTGCCTTTCTTTGCGGTGGCCTGATTGGTATGGAACGAGCATATAAACGCCGTCCGGCAGGCTTCCGCACCCATATCCTTATCTGCTTAGGTGCAACCATGACCACCCTGACCAGCCAGTATCTGTATCTGGTGATGCATTATTACACGGATATTGCCCGGTTAGGCGCACAGGTTGTAGCCGGCATCGGTTTTATTGGTGCAGGCACTATTATTGTAACCCGCAGGCAGCGCGTCAAGGGTCTGACCACTGCCGCAGGTCTGTGGGCTGCTGCGATTGTAGGTCTTGCTGTAGGCGCCGGTTTTTATGAAGGTGCCATTCTGACCACAATCCTGATCCTGTTTGCCGAGCTGGTCTTTTCCAAGCTGGAGCTGCGGATTCTGGACCATGCCCCTGAGGTGAATTTGTATATGGAATATACCGATAAAGCTGCTCTGGATCGCGTCCTGATGCTTTATCGTGACCGCAAGGTAAAAATTCTGAATATGCAGATTACACGGCATACCGGCAGTAAAAAACATAATGCCAGTGCCATTTTTACCCTGCGTTTGAACAAATATTATTTGGTTCGTCATCTGATGCAGGATATTTTATCCATTGATGGCGTGATTCAGGCCGAAGAGCTTTAGGGCGTATCTGAAAAGTCGAAAATTTTGACTATTTCTACAAATGCAGATCGCTTCTTCGTTAAAAACACTTGAAATCCGGAAGGATTCCTGCGTGTTTTTGCCTCGAATCGCCCTCGCCTTTGGGAAATATTCGTCATTTTCTTTGTTTTCAGATAGCGCCTAATTAAGACATCATTCTTTATATGTTCTCTTTTCTGCACTGCATGTGGTTTTCCGACCCATGCAGTGTTTTTTCTGCATCAAAAAACACGATACACAGAAGTATCCTTCTGCATATCGTGTTTGCTGTTATTGACTTAATGGGATCTTACTCGCCGCACATTTCATCTGCAACACGGCAGAGAATGTCCGCATTGTTGGAAATGATGCAGTCAACACCACGCTGAATCATATCCCGGATATTTTCCTCATCATTGACCGTCCATGTATTGACCTTCATACCGCGGTCATGATACAGCTGTACCAGCTCCGGCTGGTACTGAAGCAGCATATACCGAGGATGCATATTATCTGCATTGGAGCGTTCAATATATTTGTCGATATCCAGGAAAGGCTTATCATACAGCAGTCCGGTTTTGATATCCGGATAAAGCCGTTTGAATTCCTGCATAGAAATATGGTTAAAGGAAGAAACAAATACCTGATCCACCATATCATGTGCAACAATGGCATCAATGACACGCTGCTCCAGACCTTCATAAAATACCTCATAGTTTTTCAGTTCCATATTCAGCAGAACCTTGGTTTCCTTACAGAAATCCAGCAGCTGATCAAAGTTCCAGATATGCTGTCCGGCAAATTCCGGAGACTTCCATGAACCGATATCCAGCTGCAGCAATTCCTCATAGGTATAATCCTTGATGAAGCCGGAGCCATTGGAGGTACGGTCAACCTCTGCATCATGCATAATGACCAGTTCTCCATCCTTTGAAATATGGACATCACTCTCAATGCCATCCACATGAGTTTCTTCCACAGCCATTTGGAATGCCAGAGGGCTGTTCTCCGGATATTGGCCGGAAAATCCTCTATGCGCAAACCATAATGGTTTTTTCATCATAATCGCCTCTTTCTGTTTTCATGCAAATAAAAAGCGCATAACAAGATTCTTCCTGTTACGCGCTTGTTCTCAAATAACTCCCAGCACTGTATTTATTATACCATATTTCCCATAAAATGCAATGCCGGAACAATCATTTTTCCAAATTCCTTCTGCTTACCTGTCATTTGCTTCTCCACTGTCACCGATCCGCTCCTGGCCCATCTCCATTAAATCTGAAACAGAATAATGTGGAAAATATCCCAGTACAGCACTCTCACCCAGATTTTTCTGCAGGATATAAAATCTGTCCTGCGATGCATCATATCCCAGACAATCCGTAAGATGTGCCAGTTCCCCAAACCGTTCCGGTACAGTACCAATCAGCTCTCCCCATCCAAATGTATCATTGGCAATCAGAATGGTTTCCTCATCAACAGGATACCAATGTACGCCTCCGGTATATGCATCCGACAGCGTAACTCTGCCACATTCTTTCCCGGTCCGGAGCTCTGTTTCCATCACAGTACCGGCATCTGTTACCATGAGAAGATTCCGTGAATCCTCCGTTGTCATAATTCCGGTACAGATTTCCCCCTCCGGAAAGAGAATTTCCTGTTGTACACTTCCATTTTTGGCGGATACCACCTTGATACTGTCTGTGTCAGGGAAAACAAGCCATTTTCCATCCTGACTGAATATCGGGCCATTCTGCCAATCCAAGGACATCGCATACAACAGGTCATCGTTCAGCGTAAAGCTGGCAATTTCTCCTGCCGCGTTATACAAAGCAATGTCATTTTTTAATTTTTTTCCGTTTTTCCAGCTATACCGCAATACAGCAAATTGTCTGCCATTGGGACTCGCCACCAGTTTCTCTGAAAGATAATCCAGATCCTTCTCATCCCATTGATGTTCCACTATTTTCACCGCTTTACTGCTCCCCGGTATCCAGGAATAAATCATTTGTGACTGAAAGCCATCTGTAATGTAATATACCCGGTCATTTTGCCAGCATATGCTGTCGATAGACAGGAATCCCTTTTCCTCGTTTGGTTCAAAGGGAATTTCCTCTGTTGTGATGCTGCCGGTTTCGCCGGAAACACGCAGAATCCCCGGCTTCATGGAATCATCTCCATATATATCGTCGGAATATAGCAATATCTGCTTGTCCTCTGTAATATGCCATAACTCATAGTCCCCCCTTTCTTCTGAAATATCCATTGATCTGGATGTATCTCCATCCACAAACAACAGCTTCGTCTGATTTAAACCCGTATAAAGCACCGCAAAGCAATTGTTTTCCGCCAGACTGTCCTGAACATTGACAGACAAAAGTTCTTCTGACCCGATATCCTCCTGCAAAATACACCAGTTTGCATCGGACACTTCATATTGATAACGAATAATGGATGTAGGATATGTCGAGGAGGTATTCTCTTCTTCATTGGTCACATAAAAATTCCCGCTATTGCTGCATATACTCTTTAGATTGTCAAAAAAATATGTTACGTTGACCCGTGTACGTTTGTCATATGGAATATATGTCTGGGTACCATCCTGACATACGGCATACATATACTGATCTCCCATTGCATATGCCCTGATGGTATCCGTCAGTTCACATTGCCTGAGCACTGTCCCGGTTTTTTTGTCCAGAAAGACACAGTAGTTGGAAAAGCCATACATCACAGCATCCTGTTCATTCCATTTGGTTTCATATATCCGAGGTTTCGCATTTGTCAGGCTATAGACAAATTCCTGTGACCATACAGCTGTCCCGCCATCAGGTTTCAGCTTTGTCAGATACGCCTTGCAATTTTCATAGGTTTTCCGAACCTGATTGTTGTTGAAAAACAAACCGCTGCTGCCATGTTTGGAAGCAGCATAAACAGAATCATCTTCTCCCCAGCACAGATATGTGACATTTCCTTTGTCTAAATCACTGTATCGGAAAGAATCCTCTGCAATGT
>CAMBYS010000134.1 GCA_945872165.1 uncultured Clostridia bacterium
CCAACAAACGTCGTGAGGAGTGACCATGAAGAATTTACGGTTAAAAGCTGCCCGGGCAGCTCTGGATCTTTCCCAGCAGCAGCTGGCGGAGCGTGTGGGGGTATCCCGGCAGACCATCAGTGCCATTGAAAAGGGAGATTACAACCCGACCATCAATCTCTGCATTGCCATCTGCAAAGCACTGAACAAAACACTGGATGATTTATTCTGGGAAGAAACATAAAAAAACAGGGAATATGCCGGTTTTGTACTGACATGTTCCCTGCTTTCTTTTTTCAACGCTGTATGCTTTCCTCTGTCTCAAAGCCATGCTCTGCACGGCTGACCACATATTCTGTCAGCCTGCGGATGTTACGGTCATCCTCATAAGCTGTCCATGCGGCGGCAAAGCGTTTTTCCCTGCTGTACAGCAGCATCTGCCCGTTCATGCCGCCTTTGCAGCGGAAGGAAGTGCCTTTTACCGGATACAAATCAAAGCTTTCCTGCTCCATCATATCCACCCATGCCTCAGAAACCAGGGATGTACCGCCAAACTTTCCCCGATTCACATACAGCCATCCCAATCTGACCATATCCTCCGCACGCATGTAAGCACCGGTGGCGCCGATGGTATGATTTTTCGGGCATCGGGTCCAGGCGGTGTGCTGGAAATGCAATGGCTGCAGCAGCTTCTGCCGAATCCAGTCATCCGCCGGTGCTCCGGTGATGCACTCCACAACCAGTGACAGCAAATAATGGGCACTGTCGGTATATTTACGGTAGGAGCCTGCAGGGAATTTGGGCGTATGCTGTAAAATATAGTGGAGATGATCTTCCGTACCATACGTTCGGATGTCATCCCGGTCAATATCAATGACAGCTTCATCTACGCCCATCCGGTGGGACAATGCATACCGGATGGTGATCTCATCCCACGCTGAAGCATAGGGAGCATCCAGATACGGCTGAAGATAAGACATCAATTTGTCATCCAGCCCCAGCTTTCCTTCATCCCACAGCATACCGATGGCTGTGTTCAAAAATACCTTTGTCACGGAATATATATTCTGACAGGCATTGCAGGGCTGATACGCTGTGCTGACTATTCCCCCATCGGTCTGTATGGCCAGCTGATATACATTGAGCTGATTATCCCGAATCCATGTTTTTATCCCGTGCATGGTCTGTTCCTCCACTGTACAGTCTGTGCTTGTATCATACCATACAGACCGGCATATTTCCACTTTCCAACTTCATTCCGGGATGCATCCCACAAAAAACTGTACCATCCGGAGAAGGGGTACTCCGAATGGTACAGCATGAACATTTTGGCAAGCCAGGCAGATGTTTTGTTGTTCCAGTAAAAATTCGTTTGATTTCTGCCCGTTGTCAGAATGTTTGTGACGTTCCAGGGCAGTCCATTGTCCGGACCGCCCCGGTTGGATAAAATAGATAAAATAGATAAAATAGGAATAGAGTTGGTTGGTTAAATCATGTGAAACCGTGTCAGATGATACTGCTTATCCCTTTACATCCAGCAGATTCTGTCCAGCCTTCACTTCACCGGTAACCAGCGGCTTAATCGAGCTGTATTCATCGGTATTGCAGACAATCATCGGTGTGGTGCAGAGATAGCCTTCCTTCTTGATGGCATCCATATCAAAGGATACCAGCAGATCGCCCTTCTTAACTTCCTGACCTTCCTTGACATGTGCTTCAAAATGCTTGCCGCCCAGCTTAACGGTATCAATACCTACGTGCAGCAGCAGCTCCATCTCATCGCCAATTGCCAGACCAATGGCATGCTTGGTATCAAATACATTGACAACCATTGCATCAGCCGGTGCATACAGCTTGCCTTCCGACGGCTCAATAGCTACGCCATCGCCCAGTGCACAGGAAGCAAATGCTTCATCCTGCACTTCGGTCATCAGCAGCATTCTGCCGTTCATATGCGCGCCCAGGACGACATCCTTCAGCTTAGGTGTTTCTGCCTTTGCCGGAGCTTCTTCTGCCGGCTTTTCCTCTGCACCCATAACCATGGATTCCGGAATGGCACCGGAACGAACCTGTTCTACAAATTCCTCAAAATTCGACTTGACAATGGTAACGGACGGACCATAAATGACCTGAATACCGGCGCCCTTGATAACAACACCGGAAGCACCAGTAGACTTCAACAGCGCTTCATTTACCTTGCCGCCGTCTACCAGAGTCAGACGCAGACGGGTTGCGCAGCAGTCAATATCCACCAGATTGTCAACACCGCCAACACCTCTCAGGATGGTAGCAGACTTTTCATCAAAGTTTGCCGCTGCAACAGCAGCCTTGCCGCCTGCTACGCCTACGCCGGTAGCCTGACGGTACTCTTCCTTGGAAATCATGCGAACTTCTTCACCGTCATCTTCACGGCCCGGAGTCTTCAGGTTCCACTTAAGAATGAAGAAACGGAATACAAAGAAATACAGAACGAAGTAAACTGCAATAACCGGAATCAGCATCATCCAGTTGGACTTTGCCTGACCTGGCAGTACACCGTACAGAATCAGGTCAATCAGGCCATCCGAGAAGGTAGTGCCGACACAGATATTCAGGATATGGCAGGTCATAAAGGACAGGCCTGCGAAAACAACATGGATTGCAAACAGTGCCGGAGCCAGGAACAGGAACGTAAATTCAATCGGTTCGGTAACGCCGGTCAGGAAAGAGGTCAGTGCAACAGAGAACAGCAGAGAACCGGTCTGCTTTTTCTTTTCCGGACGTGCGCATACATACATAGCCAGTGCAGCACCCGGCAGACCGCCCATCATAAACGGATACTTACCAGTCAGGAAACGGCATGCATCAACAGAGAACTGCGTGGTTTCCGGAGAAGCCAGCTGTGCAAAGAAGATATTCTGTGCGCCCATAACATTGATGCCATCAATAACAGCCGAGCCGCCTACGCCGGTCTGCCAGAACGGCATGTAGAAGATATGATGCAGACCGAACGGAATCAGTGCACGTTCAATACAGCCATAAATAAAGGTTCCTGCATAACCGGAAGCCTGAACCAGACCGCCCAGTGCATAAATACCATTCTGGACAATCGGCCATACCACAAACAGGATTGCGCCGGTTACAATACCGAATACCATGCAGACAATCGGTACAAAACGGGTGCCTGCGAAGAAGGACAGTGCATCCGGCAGCTGGGTTTTATAGAACTTGTTGCACAGCATTGCTGCGATAACACCGGCAATAATACCACCAAATACGCCCATCTGCAGGGTCTGGATGCCCAATACAGAAGCAATTGCACCATCCTTTACGGTATCCGCAATCTGTCCGTCAACAATGGAGCCATTCAATGTCAGCAGGACATTGATGGTTGTCAGCATAACCAGGTAGAAAATACCGGAGGACAGGACGGCAACGCCCTTTTCTTTCTTTGCCATGCCCAGAGCAACTGCCAGGGCAAAAATCAGTGCCAGATTGCCGAAAATCGCATTACCTGCGTAGTTCAGCATCATCATCAAACCATACAGCAGAGAGCCCGGATGTAAAATACCGGACAGGCCATAGGTCGCAATGGTTGTTTCATTGGTAAACGAGCTGCCAATACCAAGCAGGATACCTGCAAACGGCAGAATCGCAATGGGAAGGAACAAGGATTTACCGATCTGCTGAGCAGCAGCGAAAATCTGTCCGCTTTTCTTTTGTGCCATTGTGTATACTCCTCTCCTTGTAACACAGTCTTTTTTTCATACATATTTATTCAAACTTCTGCCAGTCGGGCCCAGACACAGGCAGAATTTTAAACCATTTTAACCAGGTTGATCCAAAATATTCAGTCGTTTCAGATGGATGGTAATATAAATCTTTTCCTCATCTGAAATGACTTTATCATAATTGGTCTCAATATACGCCGCGATGCGGTTGGCGCATTCATAATGTTCCTTACAGTTGCGTTTAATCAGCTCCCGGAACATGATATCATTTACATCTTGTGTATCTTCCAGCGTTTTATTCTGATACAGACGCTGTACCAGATATCGTAAATGGACAATAAACCGGCTGAAATCCAATGAATTGCGATCAAATTTTTTATGATAATAAAATTCTGTCACACGGACACAGCCATCCAGCATATTGGTCATATCATGCATTTCACTCATGTCTGTGTTTAATTCCGCATTCACAATATGCAGCGCGATAAAGGACGCTTCATCGGGATCCAGTGTAATCCCATACCGCTCCTCCAAAATCTTCAGGCACTGCCGCCCCAGCTGATATTCCGTGGGATAAAAACACATCACGGAACCGCTCAACGGATTCTTGAATGCAATTCCCTGATTCTTTCGCTGGATTGCAAAGCTGATATGGTCCGCCAGTGTAATCAGCAGGGATTCGTTCAGCTTCACATTCAGCTGTGCTTTCATGCTTTCAATCAAATCCTCTGTCAGTTTTAAATGCTCAATCGGAATTTGTTCCACCAGTTCACGCAGTTTTCTCTGGTCTGACTTTTCCTCCATTCGATAGCTTTTTTCAATGGTTGTTTCATCGACCCGCTCACCGGTTTTCCGTTTGAAACCAATACCCTTACCGGTAACAATCATCTCATGGCCTTTTTCGTCAATGACACAGAGGATATTATTGTTTATCACCTTTTTAATCCTCATATCTTCTGCCCCTTCTTCTCCCAAAAAAAATAACCAGCCCTATCCAGCAAGCAATACCTACTACATCCAAGTAGATATGTCATATACTGAGATAGAGTTGGTCAAGCCCGCCTTACCGGTAACATTCCAACAGAATTGTTGTTATTATATTAACAATTTGTTAATCCAATGTCAAGGCAATTTGTAACATTTTTATTTTTTCATTCTTTTGTACAATTTTCCTTCACCTTTTTTGGTACATTTATCTTTTCCGCTTGACGATACTCTATTTTTCGTTATACTGTTGATTGTATTTTTCCCACTACAGCAAATAGAAATTCCAGTTACAGGAGGTACGTGATATGAATCACGGCATTTTTTTTGATATAGATGGTACCATTATACATGCCGGGCAGAACCCGACGGAAGAAATCGTACAGGCAATCCGGGCTGCCCGTAAAGCCGGCAACCATGTTTTCCTCAGCACTGGTCGGGCAGAGCATGCCATTCCACAGGCGGTACAGAATATCGGTTTTGATGGCGGTATTTACAGTGCCGGCGGCAGAGTCGTTGTGCATGACACTGTGATCCTTGACCATACCATGCCGAAACAACTGTTATCCGAAATCCTGCAGGTTTTCCAAAGAGAAGGTCTGTTCTTTGTTTTGGAATGCCTGCATTGTACCTTTTTCAGCGGGACAGATGTTCCTGTTCCTTCCTCTCTCTGTGCGGAACAGATCAACAGTGAGCTGAAGCGTCTGCTGCAGATGCGTCACGATCCCAATCAGAAGCCCTTGGAACAGTATGCCGGCGAACCGGTGTATAAAATCTGCTTTACCTGTACATCTCCGGAGCAAAAGGAACGGGTTTCCCGTCTGTTGGCACACTGCGGCAAAATCAATTTCTTTGGAAGCTTCTGGGAGGACATGTCATTATATAATGGTGAAATTTCCGATGCATCCGTGGATAAAGGCACGGCGCTGTCAGTCATCTGTTCCCATTTACATATTGCGCCGGAACAGTGTATTGCCTTTGGGGACAGCAGCAATGATATGGAAATTCTACGTGCCGCCGGACTGGGCATTGTTGTGGATAATGCAACTGACGATGTCAAGCAAATTGCTGATATGGTATGTGAAAGCTGTATGGATAACGGTGTTGCCAAGGCACTGAAGCGTCTGAAATTGACCGGTGCAGAATAAAGCCTCCCTCTTGGAGGGAGGTGGATTCGTCCGAAGGACGAAGACGGAGGGAATTGAAAGAGCTACTCTGCCATATCAACCGAAACCTTTGTATGAAAAAGAAAAAGAACTGCTACTCCCTCAGTCAC
>CAMBYS010000135.1 GCA_945872165.1 uncultured Clostridia bacterium
CTTATTTTGCTATAGTATACCATTGAACCGGCGGGACTGTCCAGCGAATAGATAAAAAAGGAGCAGGACAGCCATGTCCTGCTCCAAAATATACGGGAATCAATCAGTCACGTACCTTGATGTGAACCTCACGCAGCTGATGCTCGGTGATTTCACCCGGTGCGCCGCACATCAGATCCTGTGCGTTGCCGTTCATCGGGAATGCGATGACCTCGCGGATGTTCTCCTCGTTGCGCAGCAGCATAATCATGCGGTCAACGCCCGGTGCCATGCCTGCATGGGGAGGTGCACCGAACTGGAATGCATTGTACAGTGCGCCGAACTTCACCTTCAGATCTTCTTCGGTGTAACCGGCAATTTCAAATGCCTTGACCATGATGTCCAGGTCATGGTTACGAACCGCACCGGAGGACAGTTCTACGCCGTTGCAGACGATATCGTACTGGTAAGCGAGAATTTCAGTCGGGTCCTTGGTCTCCAGTGCTTCCAGACCGCCCTGGGGCATGGAGAAGGGGTTATGGGTGAAGATAATCTTCTTTTCTTCCTCATCAAACTCATACATCGGGAAATCATTGATGAAGCAGAAGCGGTATGCATTCTTCTCAATCAGATCGAGACGTGCACCCAGCTCATTGCGCAGCTGGCCTGCATAGTTAGCAGCCTTGCTCTCACGGTCAGCAATGAAGAAGATGGTGTCACCAGCCTCCAGACCTGCCAGCTCAGCAATTTCGCCCTTCATGTCATCCGGAATGAACTTGTCAATCGGGCCCTTGTAAGACATGTCGTCCTTGACCTGCAGGTAACCCAGACCGCCCATACCGATGGACTGTGCGTACTTCAGCAGCTTTTCATGGAAGCCCTTGGACATGTTGGCATGTACCTTGATGGCACGAACCGTCTTCTTCAGGAAGGGCTTGAAGGTGCAGCGCTGGAAGAACTCTGTCAGGTCAATGATGCGCAGCGGGTTGCGCAGATCCGGCTTGTCGGTACCAAATTCCAGCATTGCCTGCTTGTAGCTGATGACCGGATAGGGAGCTGCGGTAACCGAAGCGCCTTCCGGTGCGAACTTTTCAAAGGTCGCAGTCAGCACTTCTTCACCGGCACGGAAGACATCCTCCTGGGTAGCGAAGCTCATCTCAAAGTCCAGCTGATAGAATTCGCCAGGGGAACGGTCTGCACGGGCATCCTCATCACGGAAGCAGGGTGCAATCTGGAAATACTTATCAAAGCCGGATACCATCAGCAGCTGCTTATACTGCTGCGGTGCCTGAGGCAGCGCATAGAACTTACCCTTGAACTTACGGGACGGAACCACATAGTCACGTGCGCCCTCCGGAGAAGAAGCGCACAGAATCGGGGTCTGGATTTCCAGAAATCCCATTTCCGTCATCTTCTGACGCAGGAAAGAAATGACCTGGGAACGGAAAACGATGTTGTCCTTGACCTTCTTGTTGCGCAGGTCCAGATAACGGTACTTCAGACGCACATCCTCACGGATTTCCTTAGAGGTCATGATTTCAAAGGGCAGCTGTCTGTGTACCTTGCCCAGCATATCGACGGAATGTGCTTCCAGCTCGATGGTGCCGGTGGGGATTTTTTCGTTGTAGGTCTCCTCATCACGATGCTGAATCGGACCTTCAACCGAGATGCAGTCCTCCTTGTTGATACCCTTCAGCAGGGAGGTATCACGCATGACAACCTGCATCACGCCGTACATATCGCGCAGGTCGATGAAGGATACACCGCCATGGTCACGAATGTTCTCTACCCAGCCTGCAATACGCAGGGTAGATCCAACATCCGCTTCACTGATCTGATCCATGGTCTTGTTGCGGTAAACATTGGAAGTGTTCATGGTTTACTCCTTTCGGAACATTGATTTCGGGAAAAAAGCATAAAAAAAACTGCCCATCCCAAACGATACGGTTCAGGACGAACAGGAAACTGTCCGCGGTACCACCTGATTTACCGGTTATATCACCCGGTCACTCAAGAGAGCCGCTTAACGCACGGCAAAACGGCGCACCTACTGCCTCCGGCACAGCCGAAAGGGTTCAGATTGCGGCTGGTAAAGTGTTCTTCGCGCTCATTCATTCTGCGGAGTTTCCACTGTCCTCCGCTCACTGGAAGCGATAAAGAGCGTTACTTTTCTTCGTCATCGCCAATATACTGTATCAGTATACTATGGATGAAAACCGTTGTCAACCGGTAGAAGATACGAAAAAGAAAACCCCGAAACCGGAAGATTTCGGGATTTTGATGGCTATATTTTTTCCATGTCAGGAGAGCAGGATACGGTCATTATCCAGTGTTTTACCGGCACCTGCCTGGAAGCGTTCCAGCAGGTCATTGACGGTCAGACCATCCCGTTCTTTTCCCTGAATATCCAGGACAATATGTCCGCTGTCCATCATCAGGGTGCGGTTGCCCAGATCCAAAGCATTCTGCATGTTATGGGTAACCATCAGCGTGGTAATCTGATGCTTGGCAACCACATTCCGGGTGATTTCCAGCACCTTTTCCGCTGTTGCCGGGTCAAGGGCTGCGGTATGTTCATCCAATAACAGCAGCTTGGGCGGATCAATGGTTGCCATCAGCAGAGTGAGGGCCTGACGCTGTCCGCCGGACAGCAGTCCTACCGGCTGCTTCATGCGGTCCTCCAGTCCCATATTCAGCAGGGAAAGCTGTTCCCGGAACCGCTGTTTGTCAGCACGGCTGATGCGGGAAAACCATCCGCCATGACCGGCAGCCAGTGCGAGATTTTCTTCAATGCTCATACCCGGTGCACTGCCTCGCATGGGGTCCTGAAACAGCCGTCCAATGCTGCGAGCTCTGGTATGGCTGGGCTGGAAGGTGATATCCTTTCCAGCCAGTTCAATGGTGCCGCTGTCGGTGAGAAAATCACCGCAGATGGCATTGAACATGGTGGATTTTCCGGCGCCGTTGGAACCGATGATGGTGGCAAAATCTCCCGGCTTCAGATGCAGGGAAAGACCGGAAAGAGCAGTTTTTTCATTGACTGTTCCGGGATTAAAGGTCTTGGAGATATTGGTAAGCTTCAGCATGACCGGCTGCCTCCTTTCTGTGTCCAGCCAAACCGGCGGCAAATCATGGGCCACTGCTTTTTCAGATACGGTATGGAAATGGCGAGAATGACAATGACAGAGGATACCAGCTTGAGCATAAATGCCGGCATATTGAACCGCAGGGCAATGGTATAAACCAGACGGAAGATAAAGGAACCGATGACAACGCCAATGGCACGGCGGCAGATACCGCCTTTACCGAAGAAGGTTCCGCCGATGAGCAGGGAAGCCAGGGCAATGGTGACCATACCGGTACCAATGTTGATGTCTGCGGATTTCTGGGACTGGGCCAGCAGGCAGCCGGACAGTCCGGTAAAGGCATTTGCCACACACAGTCCGACCGGAGTGGTAAAAATCGGATTGATGGAGGATGAACGCACCATATCCGGATTATTGCCGGTGGCACGGATGGCAAGACCCAGTCTGGTGTTCAGAAACAGTGTCAGGAATACGACTACCAGAGCAACCGCAATCAGGGAAATCAGCAGAACCTGTTTGCCCTCAAGCGGAGTGCCTTTCAGCAGATCTTTGGTAAGAGAATAGACGGTATCCGTGCGGTTCAGATTCAGCAGGGAAGCACCGCCCATGATACCGATGTTGACAGAATATAACGCGGTATTGACAATAATACCCGCAAGCAGGCTGTCAATACCCATACGGGTCTGCAGCACAGCGGTAATAAAGCCGGACAGGATCCCGGCAAGCATGGCAGCCGGAATGGACAGGAACGGATGACCGGCAATAGCAACCACAGCACCGACTGCCGCACCCAGCGTAAAGCAGCCATCTGTGGAAAGGTCACAGACATTCAGCATGGAATAGCTGAGGAACAATGCCAGTACAGTGAGGGAGCAAATCAATCCGAGTTCCAGCGCGGTCTGGCCCAGCGACAGGGCAGTTGAAAGCGACAAGGGAAATTCCTCCTTTGATTACATCTTGGTTAACAGGTTTGACAGGGTAAACCGAAGCCTGGAGACAGCAGACTCCAGGCTCCGATTCATTGCGTCATAGAAGACATCAGTCCTCCAGATCGCTGAATTCCTCTGCAGTGGTGATTTCCTTCACCTGTGTGCACAGCGGCTCAAACGCAGCCTTAATGGTTTCAAAATCAAAACCAATGGCTTCACAGGTTTCCGTATTGACGGTTGCAGTACCATTGTCAAAGGTTTCCACCGGAACCTCTGCCGGGTTCTTGTCATTCATCAGGATATCTGCAATCATGTTTGCGGTTTCTACACCCAGATTTGCATAATCAACGCCATAGCCTACAAAAGCGCCATTCAAAGCGAAGGAATCTGCACCGGTGTAATGGGGGATTTTTGCCTCAATAAAGGTTTCATAAATGCCCAGCTCCGCGGTCATGATGGTGTTGTCTGTGGGAGTGAAGACAGCGTCCACGCCATCGGCAACCAGTGCATCTGCTGCCAGTGCAACCTCATCATTGGTGGTGCCGGTGCGTTCTACATATGCAATGTTGTTCTTTTCAAGATATTCCTTTGCACTTGCAATGGCAGCAGTGGAGGCATCCTGACCCTGATCGTACAGCAGACCGATTTTCTTGACATCCGGATTTGCTGCGGTAATCAGGCTCATAATGGAATCGGTATCCAGATAATCGGAGGTACCGGTCAGATTGGAGCCCGGAGCTTCCAGAGATTCCACCAGTCCGGAGCCTACCGGATCGGTAACGGCAGAGAATACCACTGGAATCTGATTTTCTTCGGTTGCAGCCTGCATGGCTACAGCAACCGGTGTTGCCACACCTACCATCAGGTCCACATCATCCGCAATGTAATCGGAAATAATCTGGTTCATCACATTGGCATCCGCATTGCAGTTGTCATAGGAAATGTCAAAGGTAACATCATTTTCCTTGCCCACCTTTTCCAGCTGTGCTTCCATGCTGTCCACAATCTGGTTCAGGGATGCATCATCCACATAGTTGCAGATGCCCACAGTATAGGTTTTGCTGGTAGCAGAAGCTGCAGAGCCTGCTGCATCAGAAGAGCTGCTTCCGCAGGCAGTCAGGGAAGCCAGCATAGCCATAGCGGCAGCAGCTGCTGCCATTCGTTTCATCATACGGTTGGTTTTCATCATTGTATCCTCCTGACAGAGTTGATTTGTGTTTTAATATAAAATGACAATAAAAAAGGCTCCAATCCCATTTTCAGGGACAAGAACCAAAATTCCTGCGATACCACCCGGATTGACGTTATATAACGTCCACTCGCTTTCCGTGCTTACACACGTACCCGATGGATAACGGGTGGGAGCCCGTCGGCATCTACTCAGGCGTTTCCCTTTTCAAGCCGCCCTCAGGAGTCCATTCACAAAGCCGCGCACCACCCTGATTCCACCATCCAGAGCTCTCTAAAGGATTGCCTTGCCTGTTACTACTCTCCTTCACAGGTTTGAAGTCATTCAATTGTTTGTATTATATGCCGGATCAAAATATTTGTCAAGATATCCGGCAATTTTTTTCGTGGCATATCGGTAAGAAAAAGACAGCACGGAAAAATGCTGGAAGGGAAGGGAAAAACTGTTGTTCCACGGGAAAAAACAGTGTAAAATGACAGAAGAAAAGAAAAACTGGCAGCTGAACCCAACAGGAGTTTAACGGGGCTGCCGGATGACAGGAAACAAACAGGAGGAGGAAAACATGGCACTGAGAAAATGCGCTTGTATTGATACGCTGTATACCGAGCTGCCCT
>CAMBYS010000136.1 GCA_945872165.1 uncultured Clostridia bacterium
CAGATTTCCTTCAGAATGGGTCTGCCATCCTGCATGCTGTCACTGTTGCTCCAGATTTCCGGTGCACAGATTACCAGCCGGTCAATGACCGGATGATCACTGGACACATGCTTTGCAATACTTTTTAAATAATGATCCAGATAATTTTGCGTAATCATCTGGGGTGTAAAAAGGCTGTCATATCCACGATCCTGCAGCACATCCTGCCGCATTTCCGGCAGCAGCATTTTAAATGCACGGAACAGCCGGACATCCGGCAGCAGCTGCTGCTCTTTGGCCTCGTTTCCAAACTGGAGGTCATCACAGTCATCCAGACAAACCAGAGAAGGAATCGCACCGCCGCCGCCTTCCTTTCCGGTCTTTGTCACAACCTCCTTTTCCACGGGATCATAGACCGCAAAACACGAATAGGTGCTGCCAAGATCTGCGCCGATACTTAAAACTCCCATGTTTTCTCTGCACTCCTTTTTATCTGGTGCCTGCTCATGCTGTCAGATGCAATGCCGCACCACGCTTCCATTCCATATCAATAAAAATTCTGTAAAAGATCCCTGGCATCGTTTTCATCTGCCTCTGTCCATTCCGAAGCTGTTTCTTCCTGAACTGTTTGGGCCTGATAGAGCATTTCTGTATTTTTCTGCTCCATCTGTTCTATGATCCGCCGGGTTTCCATGGCATTCCTGCCGAAATTGTCCTCCAGCTCATTCAACTGTCCCTTTTCAAACTGAATGGCATTTTCAATCATTTTCCATTCATTCAGCAGCTTGTTGAACCGGATTTCCGTTTCTGTATCCATTTCTTCACGGGGCATGCTGTTCAGCCGTTCAGTAATCACCTGCTGCTGCCGGTATAACTTGAGCAGCTTATCATACAGATCACAAATCTTCTGTGCCTCCTCAATGTGAGCATTGCCCTCCGGCTCCAGCCACAAATGGCGGCATGCAAACAGCAATGCCTGCACCAGGATATTTTCTTCATTCGGATCATGGCATTGGCATGCCTTTTCCAGCTGCAGCAGCCATCCGCCGGCATATTGCTTCATCTGCTCTGCCGGAAGCCGGTTCCATGGTGTGCGCAGCAGCCGGCATACCTCCTGATAGTCCCGGGCTACCTGTCCGTTTTCCTCCGGTATGACAATCTTCTCCGCCCGACGGCTCAAATCGGTATGGGTTTGCATCTCTGTACACACAGAACTGTCCCGATAATCCTCTACGCTGGCTTTTCCGCCGTATTCCCGGAACTGTTTCGCCCTGCGTGCCAGCTGCTTCCAGTTTTTACTCTGCTGCAGTCGCTGGATCATGTCCCGATAGGACAGCATGGCACCGCCGGTATCCAGCACAGTATCCCGTTTGCGAATGCTGTAGGAATGTGCCCAGCAATCCAGATATTCTGCCATGGCAGCACGCAGTTCCTCGGATAAAAATTGTGTTCCCGGCGCATTCTGCACCGCATTCATCAGGGCAGTAATCCGATCCTGTGCATAATCATTGAGAAAAACAGCAGCATCTCCCATCCGCTGTTTTAATCCATCAAACAATGGAATCCGCTCCGCTTCATGCAGGGTTTTATATACATCATTGCACAGATGATCCCGCCCAAAAGCGTGGGAAAAGACCGTGCTGTTCAGCAGCTGAATGGTTTTGCCCACTTCCTTGGGCGCACACAGCAGAATTTTGCTGCGAATCTGCCGGTTTTGCAGCTCTACCAGCTGTCTCAGCAGTTCCTCTCCTCCCGGTCCATCCGCCATAGAGCAAAAGGTATCCAGACGGAACACAAAAGCCTGTTCTTCCCTGCGCAGCTGCCCGGGAATCCAGTTTCGGAAGGAGGCATATTCCTCTTCTCCCATTCTGCAGCTTCGGCAGCTCCGGTCAAAGGTCTTTTCCGGCGCACCAAACAGTTTTTTCAATAATCCCTTTTTTTCCCGGTTCTGAAACTGGTCAAAGGAGGGCGCATCCAATACCTCCACACGGCAGTCATCTGCTGTTCCGGTAATGAAATAAATGCCATGAAAGCCTGCACGGCTCAGCTGGAACCAGAGAAAGGCATCCAGATTCATCTGCATGCCGCTCTCAAGGCAGTAACTATCTTCAGGGTCCGCAAAGACAAGTTGTACAAACTTCTCTGACCGAAACATAATATTCTCCCCCTTTGCTTCCCCTTGATGGGATTCTTATCATTTCAACACAATATATGTTCATATTATACCTTAATTTTGTGCACAAGTGAATAGCTGGGCAGAAATTTTGACTGAAAACTCATTTTACGGATAAAAAAATCAATGGTATCCATTCTGCCCCAATACATAAAAAATGCCCCCGGAAAACCAGCTGTTTTCCAGAGGGCATTCTGTATTGCTGCGCAGCCCGGTATGTGGAGTTTTAAACGATATGCTCCACACATGCTTCAATATGCAGGCTGTCCTGTGTGACACGGCATGGCAGATACCAAACCTTCACACCTGCGGCAAGGGCATCCTGCAAGGCTTCTCCAAATGCCGGATGGGTCTGCAGATTGGGCCGTACCTCTGTGACCCCTTCCATGGGAATCACAAAGGCAAGAATCCCGGTAAAGCCATGCTGTACTCCATCAACCAGTTCCCTGAGATGCTTGACTGCCCGTTCGCTTGGTGCGTCGGGAAAATATCCGACGCCATCTATTTCCAGCGTGCAGCCTTTGACCTCCATAAGATACTTGGTTTCATTCCGCTCCATATAAAAATCCAGCCGGGATTTGCCATAAACATATTCCCGCCGGATACAATGGAAATCCTGTTTCTCCAGCCATTCCGCCATCACCTGGTTGGGGGCCTGACTGTCAATATTCACCCAGCCCTTCCCAGGCTTTTCCACCGCAATCAGATCATATTTTGTCTTTCGCTTCGGATTGTCGCATATCTGTAATATCACCGGCGCACCGGGAAGCAGCAGTTCTCTGCATCTTCCGGTATTTTTTACATGCACAGTTTCCTCTTTCCCATCAATCCGGACATGGGCAATAAACCGGTTGAGCCGGTCACAAAATTCTCCTTGGATCGTTTTATGGTACTGCATCTTTACTTCCCAATGTGTTTCTCCAGGACAGTCCATTGCTGTCATGTCCCGGATACACCGGTCCCTTTCTCACATGGTTATAATCGCTCCCAGCGTTCCCGCAGGCTGAGATAATAGCTTCCGCTGTACTGCTGGAACCGGTCTGCTGTCCGGTCATGGAAATCCGAACCACAGGAACAGCCTACATCAAATTCCTCTGCCCATGCCCGGAATTTCTCCACATGCTCCGGCAAATAAAATTGGTACTCTGTCTCAATGGCTGCGGATGCTCCTGCAATCTGGCGAAACCGGTACAGAATCTCCCGAAGCTCCCTATCATCCAGCCCATAATAATTCAAATGTGCCAGTGCGATGATATGCTTTCCTGCACAGGCTTCCACTGCCTGTTCCCAGGAGATATACCGCACATGATCGGAAATATCCACAAATGCCTTCCGTTTCCCTATCTTGCCGATATATTCCTCCAGTGCCTCCCGAGTACTGGAAACAAAGCCCCTGGCATACATTTCGCTTGCCACAGCCTTCTTGCCGATCCGGTTGCTTCCGGGATATTTCTCCAGCATTTCCTCCACCGTACCCAGATCCATGCCCAACTGCTTCAGCCGCTGGATCATTGCATCCACATAGGACAGACGTCCCTCATAATTGACGGTCTCATTGTATTTTAACACCTGTTCCAGGCTGTGGTTTCCTGTCAAATCGCCAAAAAATGTCGTAAAATGCAGTTCAATGGTTCTGCCATCCTTTGCCTGATACCAGGTACTGATTTCACAGCCGTTTTCAATGAGAATATCCGCCGGCAGCTGGTTCCGCACCTGCTGCAGCTGTTCCGGGTTCTGCAGTGCATCATGGTCTGTCATAACCATCCGCCGGATGCCATGCCTGTAAGCCAGTCCGCAAACCTCCTCCACAGACAAACTGCCGTCCGACATGGTGGAATGGATATGAAAATCAGACCATCCTGTGGTGTTGCGGCTTGCCTGTTCTCTTTCATCGCCTTTATAGTGTTCCATCAGATTGCTCTCCTTAAACCATTTCCGTTAGGTTTATTATACTGTAAAAACAATCCTCTGCCTATCTTGTTTCAGTCTTTTTTCATGCAAAAGACCCCGAAGATTTTTCTTCAGGGTCCTGCGGTTTTTATTTCTGTCCCCCGCCCATGAACCGGTGTTTCCGGTTACATGATCGGTACGGAATTTCGTTTGCTTTCTTTCACCCGGAGAGATTCTCTCTTGCGCACCTCAAAATACAGCGGATTTTCCATTGCCATAACTTTTTCAATGCTCAAGGGCTTGAACAGAGGCATCTTGAGCTTATACTTTGTCCATAATGCGGCATAGATTGCCAGCACCACAAAGATAATCGCATCAATTAAGGCACAGGTTGTCATTGTAGGCAGCGGCATTATTGGCAATGCGGCAGCGTATTATATGGCAAAGCGTGGTGCTTCCGTCATTGTACTGGAAGGCAGTGAAATCATCGGCAACGGCGGTTCCTCCCGCAATGGCGGCGGTGTGCGTCAGTCCGCCCGTGATCTCCGTGAGCTTCCTCTTGCCATGTATGCAGTAGAACATATGTGGCCCACCCTGTCCGAAGAGCTGGATATGGATGTGGAATATTTTAAAAAGGGCAATCTCCGACTGGGTATAGGCGAAAAACACAGAGACATTCTGCAGGGTCTGTGTGACCGCTGCACCACTCAGGGCTTGGATGTCCGTATGCTGGATGGTGATGATGTCCGCGCCATCAATCCCTATTTATCTGAAGAAGTAACCTGTGCGTCCTGGTGTCCCACCGATGGACATGCCAATCCGCTGAAAGCAACACTGGCATATTACCGTGCCGCACGCCGCCTGGGTGCACGCTTTTATACCAAGGAACAGGCGGTAGAGCTGGTCATGGAACGGGGAAAACTACGGTATGTCAAGACCGCCTGTGGTGATGTCTTTGAAGGTGAAACCATTCTGGTGGCTGCCGGATACAGCAGCCGCGAACTGCTGCATACTGTCGGCATTGATATCCCCATGAACAAAGCTCTCCTTGAATGTATTGTCACAGAGGCAGAGCCTCCCATGTTTGAGCAGATGCTTGGTGCAGCAATGGCAGATTTCTATGGGCATCAGACACCCCATGGTTCCTTTGTATTTGGCGGACATACCGGTATGGAACCCTATTTTGGTACCTATGCCAATGAGGATTACAGCCGTTCACAGGCAATCTCTGCGCCCACTGCCGCACGTGTCATTCTGCAGTTCTTCCCCCGTTTGAAGAACACCAAGCTGGTTCGTACCTGGGGCGGTTCCATGGATGAATGCGCTGATAAGGTACCTGTCATTGACCGCTGTGATGAGGTTGATGGTCTCGCCATTGCCTGCGGCTTTACCGGCCATGGTTTCGGCATCGGCCCGATTACCGGTCTGCTGCTTTCCGAGCTGGTGCTGGACGGCAAAACCTCCACCCTACCCATTGACGCATTCCGTTATAACCGTTTTGGTTCCCATTAAATAAAACTCCTTCTGAGCCTGTCAAAACACAGTCTGAACTGAATTTTTCAGTCCCGACTGTGTTTTTATTGCTATAATAAGGAATATTTTTCAAGGTTTTCGCCCCGATTTAAAATAAAAAAAAGACCTCAAAGGATTTCTCCTTCAAGGTCTGATTTTTATTTTGTTGTATTTTAGCAGAGGATAATCCGTTTTGCAAAAAACAGGATCATGACCTTTGCGAAAGAACAACTTTTTAC